>NZ_JBEXCS010000139.1:0-17880 GCF_040605395.1 Streptomyces sp. NPDC005648
GGTTGTCCAGGATCTTAAAAGGCGGGCCTGGCGGATGCCGCCGAGCGGCGGAGGGGGGGCGCGGCCCCCAGGGACTCCGGCCCGGCCGCGGACGACGACGGGCCCGCCCCCGGGAGCCGGGGGCGGGCCCTTCTTCGTCCTCGCGGTGGCACCGCCATGCAGCACCGCGAGGCGTTCGTACCGGCTCAGCCGAAGCGACCGGAGATGTAGTCCTCCGTGGCCTGCACCGACGGGTTGGAGAAGATCCGCTCCGTGTCGTCGATCTCGATCAGCTTGCCGGGCTGCCCGACGGCGGCGAGGTTGAAGAACGCCGTACGGTCCGAGACACGCGCCGCCTGCTGCATGTTGTGCGTCACGATGACGATCGTGAACCGTTCCTTCAGCTCACCGATCAGATCCTCGATGGCGAGCGTGGAGATCGGGTCCAGGGCCGAGCAGGGCTCGTCCATGAGCAGGACCTTCGGCTCGACGGCGATCGCGCGGGCGATGCACAGACGCTGCTGCTGACCACCCGACAGCCCCGAACCGGGCTTGTTCAGACGGTCCTTGACCTCGTTCCAGAGGTTCGCGCCCTTGAGCGACTTCTCGACGACGTCGCCGAGCTCGCTCTTCTTGTAGTTCCCGTTGAGCCGCAGTCCCGCCGCCACGTTGTCGAAGATCGACATGGTGGGGAAGGGGTTGGGCCGCTGGAACACCATGCCGACCTCGCGGCGCACCGCCACCGGGTCGACTCCGGGCCCGTACAGGTCCTCGTCGTCCAGCAGCACCTTGCCCTCGACCCGGCCGCCCGAGGTGACCTCGTGCATACGGTTCAGCGTGCGCAGGAACGTCGACTTGCCGCAGCCGGAGGGGCCGATGAAGGCCGTCACCGAGCGCGGCTCGACCGTCATCGAGATGTCTTCGATCGCCTTGTGGGACCCGTAGTAGGCGGTGAGCCCGCTCACATCGATTCGCTTGGCCATGATTACGTCACTTCCAGAAGTCTTTGTTCGGTCGCTGTCGGCCGGTCAGCGACAGGCCGCGCGGCGGTAGCCGCAAATGTCACCGCGGGGCCTTCCAGCGGGCGATGCCGCGGGCCACCAGGTTCATGATCATCACGAAGGCGATCAGGGTGAGCGAAGCCGCCCAGGCCCGGTTGTAGGCGTAGTCGTTGCCCGCGGCGTACTGCTGGTAGATGTACAGCGGCAGCGACTGCTGCGCCCCCGAGAAGGGGTTGTTGTTGATGAACCGGTTACCGAACACCAACAGCAGCACAGGGGCGGTCTCACCGGTGATACGGGCGACGGCCAGCATGACGCCGGTCGTGATGCCACCGATGGAGGTCGGCAGGACCACCTTCAGGATGGTGCGCCACTTCGGGACACCCAGGGCCAGGGAAGCCTCCCGCAGCTCGTTCGGGACGAGCTTGAGCATCTCCTCGGTGGAGCGCACGACCACCGGCATCATCAGGATGGCCAGGGCGAGCGAGCCGGCGAAGCCGAAGGGCTGCATGTCGAAGATCAGCATCAGGGAGAGGATGAACAGACCCGCGACGATCGACGGGACGCCCGTCATGACGTCGACGAAGAAGGTGACCGCCTGGGCGAGCCGGCCACGGCCGTACTCCACCAGGTAGATGGCGGTCAGCACGCCGATCGGCGCCGCGATGATGGTGGCGAGACCGACCTGCTCCAGGCTGCCGATGATGGCGTGGTAGATGCCACCGCCCGGCTGGGAGTCGGCGACCAGGCCCATCGAGTGGGTCAGGAAGTAGATGTCGAGGACCTTCACACCGCGTGCGACGGTCACCCAGACCAGGGAGATCAGCGGCACGAGGGCGACCAGGAAGGCGACCCAGACCAGGCCGGTGGCGATCCGGTCCTTGGCCTGGCGGCGGCCCTCGACCTTGGCGGCGATGCCGTAGGTGGCGATCAGGAACAGCAGACCGGAGATCAGACCCCACTGCACCTTGGTGAGCCCGGCACCCGCCCCGACGGCGACGGCGACGGAACCGCCGGCGATCGCCCAGGGCGACCACTTCGGCAGGCTCGCGGCACGCAGGGTGCTGGGGCGCTTCTCGGCGATGGCGGCGTTGCTCATGAGTTGGCCCCCGAGTACTCCTTGCGGCGGGCGATGATCATACGAGCCGCGCCGTTGACCAACAGGGTGATGACGAACAGGACCAGACCCGAGGCGATCAGCGCGTCACGGCCGAACTCGTCCGCCTCGCCGAACTTGCTGGCGATGTTCTGGGCGAAGGTGCCGCCGCCCGGGTTGAGCAGGCTGCCGTGGATCAGGAAGTCCGGGGAGAGGACGGTGGCGACGGCCATCGTCTCGCCGAGCGCGCGGCCGAGGCCGAGCATCGAGGCGGAGATCACACCGGAGCGGCCGAAGGGCAGCACCGACATCCGGATGACCTCCCAGCGCGTGGCGCCCAGCGCCAGGGCCGCCTCCTCGTGCATCTGCGGGACCTGGCGGAAGACCTCGCGGCTCACGTTGGTGATGATCGGCAGGATCATGATCGCGAGCAGGATGCCCACGGTCAGCAGGGAGCGCGGGGCGCCCTGGTCCCAGGAGAAGACCCCGGTCCAGCCGAAGAAGTCGTTGAGCCAGCCGAAGAGGCCGTTCAGGTGCGGGACGAGGATCAGCGCGCCCCAGAGGCCGTAGACGATGGACGGCACGGCGGCGAGCAGGTCGACCACGTACGCGATGGGACCGGCCAGCCGGCGCGGGGCGTAGTGCGTGAGGAACAGCGCGATGGCCACCGCGACCGGGACCGCGAGGACCATGGCGATGATCGAGGAGATCACCGTGCCGTAGGCCAGGACGGCGATGCCGAAGCTGGGCGGCGTGATGTTGGTGTTCCACTCGAAGGTGGTGAGGAAGTTGCCGTGGTTCTTGCTGAGCGCGAGGGACGCGCGGTAGGTGAGGAAGACCGCGATCGCGGCCATGATCACCAGCAGCAGGATGCCCGACCCACGGGAGAGACCGAGGAAGATCCGGTCTCCGGGTCGGGTGGCACCGCGGGCGTTGCGCTTCTGCTCGGCCGTCGACGGTTCGGGGGTGGGGGGCGGAGCGTCGGTTATCTGTGTGGATGTGTCCATCGGGTTCTCCGGTCTGCGGAACCACACGCTGTGCGGCTCTGCGAAGCCGTACGGGTCGCCGTACGGCTCGTGGCGGCGGTGCACCGGACGATGCGGTCCGGTCCCGGGGTTTCGAGGCCCGGGACCGGACCGCACTCGGACTAGCTCAGGCCCTCGATGGTGGTGCGGACCTTGGCGATGATGTCGGCGGGGATGGGGGCGTACTTCAGGCCGGGCAGGAGAGCCTGGCCCTGCTCGGAGGCGATGTAGCGCAGGAACGCCTTCGTCGCGGGGAGGGTGTCGGCCTTGTTGCCCTTGTCGCAGACGATCTCGTACGTGACCAGGGTGATCGGGTAGGCGCCGTCGGCCTTGGTGCCGTAGTTCAGCTGGAGCGACAGGTCCGAGCCGGTGCCGACGACCTTGGCGTCGGCGATGGCCTTGGAGGCGGAGTCGCTGCTCGGGGCGACGGGGGCGCTGGCGCCGGTGTTGATGCTGACGGCGTTGACGCCATCGGTGACGTAGGACAGCTCGAAGTAGCCGATGGAGCCGTTGGTCTGCTTGACCTGGGCCGCGACACCGGAGGACTGGGCGGCGGCCTGGCCACCCTTGGCCTGCCAGGCCTTGCCACCGGAGTAGGGCCAGTCGCTCTTGGCGGTGGCGATCAGGTACTTGGTGAAGTTGTCCGTCGAACCCGACTCGTCGGAGCGGTGGAACGCCTGGATCTTCAGGTCGGGGAGCTTCGCCGACGGGTTGAGCTTGGCGATCGCCGGGTCGTTCCACTTGGTGATCTTGCTGTTGAAGATCTTCGCGAGGGTCGGGGCGTCCAGGACCAGGTTGCTCACGCCGGACAGGTTGTAACCGACCGCGAGCGGGCCGCCGACCATCGGAAGGTCGATGCCCTGGCCGCCGGTGCAGACCTTCTTGGAGGCGGTGACGTCCTCGGGCTTCAGCGCGGAGTCCGAGCCGGCGAAGGCGAGCTGGCCCTGGGTGAAGGAGGTGACACCCGCACCGGAGCCGCCGCCCTTGTAGTTGATCTGCACACCACAGGCCTTGGAGAAGTTGGCCACCCAGGCGTCGATCGCGTTCTTCTGCGCGGACGAGCCGTCGGAGAGCAGCTGTCCCTTGGCGTTGTCACACTTGATCGAGCTGCCGCCGGTCGTCGCCGAAGCGCTGCTGCCACCGCCACTGGAGGTGTCGTCCGAACCGCACGCCGTGAGGACCAGGGCGCCGGACGCGGCGAGGGCACCGAGGGCGAGAACCCGCCGGTTCATGCGCTGAAGCTTCACTGAGGGAGTTCCTTCCAGGAGCCGCCGTCCTGAATCCGGCGGCGTGCGAAGTTGGTGAGTCCGGTTGATGGGGACGCGTCTGGAAAGATGCGGCCCGCATCGCGTAAGGCCGAAATTAGGCAGAACAGGTGAAGGAGCCGATGGCCACACATGAACGGAAGGTGAACCCCTGCAGACGTTGTGGTTAGGTCACGGAATGCTCACGGGGAGAGCACATACAGGTTCCGGGGCCACAGTGACACAGGAGTGACACTTGGGCCGGAACGCTCGAGGTCGGCGAGCCGTCTCGTTCCACAAGAACCGACCGGAAGGCACACCATGGAACGGCGAACGTTCATCGGAGGCGGCACGGCCGCGATAGCCGGCGTCGCCCTCGCGGCATGCAAGGGCACCAGCATCGCGGGCGCCGCCTCGTCCTCGTCCGATTCTTCCACCGGTTCCCCTTCCGCGCCGTTCCGGCGGGCCGCCGCCCCGAACTGGACCGCCCTCGCCCATGACCTCGACGGCAGGCTCATCCGCCCGGGCGACGCCGGGTGGAGCACCGCGCACCAGCTGTACAACACCCGCTTCGACGGCCTGAAGCCGGCCGCGGTCGCCTACGTCGCCCACGCGGACGACATACGTACGACCCTCTCCTACGCCCGCGCCCACGGCATCCGGGTCGCCATCCGCAACGGCGGCCACTCCTACGCCGGCTGGTCCTCGGGGAACGGCAAGCTGATCCTCGATGTCTCCGAGCTGAACCGCATCCGGGTGGGCGGGGGTTCGGCGGTCGTCGGCGCCGGCTCCAAGCTGATCGACGTCTACCGGGGCCTGACCGCCCACGGCGTGACGATCCCGGCCGGCTCCTGCCCCTCGGTCGGCGTCTCCGGCCTGGTCCTCGGCGGCGGCCACGGCGTGGTCTCCCGGGCATACGGCCTGACGTGCGACAGCCTCACCCAGGCGACCCTGATCACGGCGGACGGCAAGGAGGTCGTGGCCAACGCCACCGACCACAAGGACCTCTTCTGGGCCCTTCGTGGCGCGGGCAACGGCAACTTCGGCGTCGTGACCGAACTGCACTTCACGACCCACCCGGCGCCCCAGGCCGTCTCCGCGTACGTGACCTGGCCGTGGTCGAAGGCGGCCGCCGTGGTCAGGGCGTGGCAGGAGTGGGGGCCCGACCAGCCGGACGAGATCTGGTCCTCCTGCCATCTGGAGAACGGCGGCTCACCCACCGTCGCGGTCGCCGCGTTCTCCCTCGGCACCTACGGCGAACTCCAGAACGCCCTGGACCGCCTCGCCGACCGGGTCGGCGCACCGGCCCGCGGCGTCTCCCTCCACCGCCACTCCTACGAGGGCGCCATGGAGGCGTACGCCGGCTGTACGTCCTTCCGTACCGAGGCCCAGTGCCACCTCCCCGGCACCACCCCGAACCGCGACCCGCGGGGCGCCCTCGGCCGCGAGACCTACACGGCCCACTCCGACTTCTTCGACCGCTCGATCTCCGACGCCGGCATCCGGACCCTGCTGGCCCGCGTCAGCGCGGTCCCCGGCGGCTCGGGCAGCGTCGCACTGACCGCCCTCGGCGGCGCGGTCAACCGCGTCTCCCCGACCGCGACGGCCTTCGTGCACCGCCGCTCCCGGATGCTGGCCCAGTACCTCGCGTCCTGGCACTCCGGCACGGCGGGCACCACGGCCCGCTCCTGGCTGACCAGGACCCACGACGCCATGCGGCACCACGCCTCCGGCGCGGCCTACCAGAACTACACGGACCCGACCCTGACGAACTGGCGGAAGGCGTACTACGGGGACGCGGCGGCGAAGCTGGCGACAGTGAAGAACCAGTACGACCCGACCCGCTTCTTCACCTACCCACAGGCCCTCTGACAACAGCCGCCCCAACGCCAAGCGCGCCGGCGGCAGACGGCTACGCCGCCAGGTCCCGTTCCTCCGTCTCGACGCCCTCCCGCGCCCCGGGGATGACGGCGCCCTGTCCCACGGGGACCCGGCGGCGGACGATCCACCCGCCCCAGGACGATCCCTCGACCGCCTTCATCAAGGGCGTCAGCAACGCCATCGCCGGCGGCGACAGCAACAACGCGACCGCCGTCCCGAGCGCGAACCCGCCGACGACGTCCGTCGGATAGTGCACACCCATGTACACCCGGCAGAAGCCCTCCAGAAGCGCCAGCCCGATCCCGGCGATGCCGAACTTCCGGTGCGCGACGAACAATCCGACCCCCATGGCCATGGTGATCGTCGCGTGGTCGCTCACGAACGAGTAGTCGGTCTTCCCGGAGATCAGGACATCGATCCCCTGGTGATCGAGAAAGGGCCGGGGCCGCTCGACGAACCCCCGTATCGGCACGTTCACCAGCACCGCGATCGCGGCGGCCAGCGGCGTCCACACCAGCGCGGCCACGGACGACGCGGCGTCCTCGCCGCCCCGCCGCCGCACACTCCACCAGCACCACACCACGAGCAGCACCATGGCGACCAGGAGCCCGTACTCACCGACGAACTCCATGCCCCGGTCGAACCAGCGGGGCGCGTCCTTGGCCAGGCCATTGATGTCGTAGAGCAGGTCGACGTCGGGGTTCGACCCGGATTCGGCGAGTCCAGCCATCGTGCTGCGGCCCCTTCGTCGTCTCTCCGGACGCACACACGTGCGCCCCGCTTGCCCACCCCCGTGGTTGCAGATGCCACCGAGAACAGGAACGCACGGTCCCGGTTACTACGTTCCACACTCCACCGAATGATCACGCAGACGTTATCGAAGAGAGACCCGTTGCCGCAGCTCAGGGGGTGGTTTCACGCTCGGTTCACACCGTCGTGGGCAGCGCTTTCGCGCCATCTTCGGTCACCCGCGTCGCCCCGAAGTAGTCCGCGGTGTCGATCGGGTCGAACCGGATCACGGCACCCGTCCGCGGCGCGTCGATCATGTACCCGCCGCCGACGTAGATCCCCACATGGTGGATGGCCCGGGAGTCGGTGGGGTCGTTGGAGAAGAACACCAGGTCACCGGGGAGCAGCTCGTCGCGCGCGGGGTGCGGCCCCGCGTTGTACTGGTCGTTCGCGACCCGGGGCAGCGTCACGCCGACACTGTCGTACGCGGCCTTGGTCAGCCCCGAGCAGTCGAAACGCCCGCCCTCGGCCGCCGTGCCGTTGCCGCCCCACAGATAGGGCGTGCCCAGCTTCTTCTGCGCGTAGTAGATCGCCCCGGCGGCCTGCTTGCTGGGATCCACCCGTGACACGGGCGCCGCGAAGCTCTCCTCCAGCGTGGTGATCGTCTTGACGTAGTTCCGCGTCTCCTTGTACGGCGGCACGCCCCCGTACTTGATCACCGCGTACGCCCCGGCGTTGTACGAGGCGAGCATGTTTTCGGTCAGATTCCCGGGTACGTCCTTCACGTACGAGGCGAGTTGACAGTCGTAGGACGCGGCGGAGGGGATGGCGTCCTGCGGATCCCACACGTTCTTGACGCCGTCGCCGTTTCCGTCGATCCCGTGCGTGGCCCAGGTCCCCGGGATGAACTGAGCTATCCCCTCGGCGGCGGCCGCGCTCTTCGCGTTGGGGTTGAACCCGCTCTCCTGATAGAGCTGAGCGGCCAGCAGCGCGGGGTTGAGGGCCGAGCAGAGGTTGCCCCACTTCGCCACGATGGCCGAGTACGCGGCCGGCACCGATCCCTTGGCCAGCGCCCTGGTCCCGCCGCCGACCCCGTTGACGAGGTTCCCCGCGACGACGTACACGCCGACCACGAGCAGCATCACGAAGGACAGGGCGGAGCCGACGGCAACGGTCGCGATGATCCACGCCTTACGCACCGTCAACCGCCCCTCGCCGCCCAGCAGTCGTGCCCAGGTCAGTGTAGGGGCGGGTGCCGTGTTCCGGAGTGATCACACAGCGGCGAAAACCGGTCAGGGATCGGCGGCGGCGTCCCGGTACAGCTCCGCGGCCTCGGTCCCCAGCACCACGCTGTACGAGATGTCGTCGGTGGAGCCGCCCTCCTCATGCCCGCCGAGCACCCCGACGACCTGCCGATCCCCGTTCACCCACGGGCTGCCACTGGTCCCACCGCTGAGGGCGGGGCAGTCGATGCGCTGCTGGGTCCTGCTGTGCGCGGTCGGCTTGTTGGTGCAACTGACGGGCACCTCACGGGAGTTGGGGTACCCGGTGATGGTGACGGCGGTGGCCCCGGTGGTCGTACCGGCGACGAACCTGTTCGCCCCGACGACGTCCTCGATCCCCTCGCGCCCCTTGTAGGCGATGATGCCGAAGGCGACATCACTGTCCTCGGCCTGCCCCTTGGTCCACCCGTCGGGCAGAAACCGCCTCTTCACGGTCCACACCCCGTACGGCGCGTCGCCGTCCCGGTACCCGGGCACGAAGACCAGATCCCCGTCCCCGTCCAGACAGTGCGCGGCGGTGACCACAAGATTCCGGTTCGGACTGTGCACGACGGAGGCGGTGCAGAAGTGCCCGCCCTCCAGGGAGTCCGCCCGATCGGCCCTGAACAGGGCCCCGACTCTCGCGTCCGCCTTGTCCGCCACGGCGACGGCGGTCACCCCGAACGGCCCGGGCCCGTCGTCGGCACCCGCGAGAGAGGCCGAGGTCAGAGCCGGCACGAGCAGGACGACGGCGGCGCACAGGGGGCTGGAGACCCGTCTGCCGATGCGTGAGGTGCGCTTCATCGCCGCCCACTGTGACCGACGAAGGTGAGAAAAAGGTCTGCGGTTCACTGAGAACTCTCCGTGAACGGACCCTTCTGTGCGCGGGAGTCGCGAGGAGAGATGCCGTAGACCGGGAACCCGGCCGTGTCGACATCGATGCCCAACGGTTCGGGCAGCCGTACGGACTCACCGAACTTGCCGGAGAGCACGTCCTGGTAGGCACCGTTACCGGGGCGGGTGTGCAGAGCCCACGTGCCTTTCCTGGGGTCGACGACCAACAGGACGGCCACACCGGCGACCGCATACCAGTCGGCCTGGTCCCTGATTTCCCTGGCCTTCTCGGACTGGGAGATCACCTCGACGGCGACCTCCACATCACGCGGGTCAAGAAGCCAGTCGTCCGAGTCGAGAAACGCACCGGGGCAGACGACGAGGTCCGGCGTGACAAAGTCGTCCAGCTCATCCGGCATCTCGACGGATGCCATCTCCACTGCGACGAGTTCGGCCGGCAGCTTCGGCCTGACCATGTCCTCCAGCAGGTGGACGACCTTCGCGTGCTTGCCTCGCGGCGTCGGGGACATCACGAGTTTTCCTCCCAGAACCTGCACGCGCAGACCTGTCGCTTCCTCGATCTTCTCGGCGACCTCGCGCAGATTCCCGGGACGGGGCTTGGGGCGGATCCGAGGCACGGACGGCATCGACACGGTGCCCGACCTCCGTCCTTCCGGCTCCTGAGTCGCACGAGGGGTGTCGGCGCGGGGTCCGACATCCCGCTCGGCGTCGAATCCACCGTACTGGGCGATCCCCTCCGCCGCCTCCGGGTCACTGTCCACACCCGCACGCACGGCCTTTCGGAACCGCTGCTCGACCTTGGCCACACTCTTCCCCTTTCACGCTTCGCACACCCGCAATCACATTAGGTCACCGGTCTGACACTCGGCCCACAGCAGCTTCCCGCCCTTCGACGCGCCCCACTCCCGCAGCACGGACACCCCGACCGAGTCCGCGCACGCCCGCACGAGGTGCAGCCCGCGCCCACCCTCGGACTCGCCCGGCGGCAGGTGGGTGCTCCCGGCGAACCCGGGCGGCACGCGAGGATCGGTGTCCCATACGGCGACCCGAAGCCGCCCGCTCTCCATCGGACGCAGGCGCAGGCAGTACGGCCCCTCCGTGTGCAGATGGGCGTTGGTGAGCAGCTCGGAGGCCAACAGCTCTGCCGTGGCGGTGAGTTCGGCGAGCCCGTGGGCGGCGAGGACGGTACGCAGGGTGGCGCGACCGACGCCGGGGGCATGGGGATCGCGCGGGAGGTGGAGGGTGTAGGCCCAGGGCGGGGTTACGGTGTCCATCGGAAGTCTCCGATCACGGTGGGGAGTTGACTGGTGACCCAGTGACGGTGCCGCCCCGTCGGGCGGTGTGCTTCTGGGGGAGGGCCCTGTCAGTAAGTTAGCGCCATTGATGTAATGCATTACCCGATTCCCCTAGAATCCGTTCCACATCACCCGTGTGGGTGACAGCTGCGGCAAGGAGGAAGACCAGCCTGTGAGGACCAATCCGACGGGTCGCCAGCTCCGCTTGGGCACTGAGCTGCGAAAGCTCCGGGAGCGCGCGGGCTTGACCGCCACCGAGGCCGGTCAACTACTGGGTTCCAAGCAGACGTTCATCAGCAACATCGAAGCCGGTCGAGCCGGAGTGAGTGCCGAGCGCGTGCGTACTCTGGCATGCCACTACGACTGCTCGGACACGGCCCTCGTCGAGGCAATCGCCGCCATGACCGGCGACCGGAAGCGCGGCTGGTGGGAGGAGTACCGCGAGATCCTGCCCGGCGCCCTGCTCGACCTGGCCGAGGTCGAGCACCACGCGGTACGCCTGCGCACGGCCATCACCGTCCACATTCCCGGCTTGCTCCAGACCACGGAGCACGCCCGCGAGACGTTCCGCCTTGTCGTACCCGATCTCTCACCACCCGACATCGAGCACCGCGTCTCATTCCGCATCAAGCGCCAGGCCGTGCTCTTCCGGGACGCCCCGGCCCCGTACGTTGCCGTCATCCACGAGGCAGCCCTGCGCATGCAGTTCGGCGGACCGACGATCGCTCGAGCGCAGTTGCGGCATCTGCTGGAAATGAGCGAGCGGGACCACATCACCCTCAAGGTGCTCCCGTTCGCCGCCGGCGGCTTCCCGGGTTCCGGCCAGTCGATCTTCTACTCCAGCGGGCCGGTTCCCCAGCTCGACACCGTTCACCTCGACCAGTCGCACGGTCCTGTGTTCCTCGACGCCGAGGCTCAGCTCGGCAAGTACCGCGTCCTGCTGGACCGCATGGAAGCCAAAGCCCTCCCGCCAGAGAAGGCACGGGACCTCATCCACTCGATCACCCAGGAACTGTGAAGGAGTCCCCCATGGACACGCTCAACTGGCAGAAGTCGTCGTTCTGCGGCGAGGGAGACTCCTGCCTGCACGTAGCCGCAACCCCCGAAACCATCCACATAACCGAATCCGGTGACCCCACCGGCGCGATACTCACCACCACCCCCACCGCCCTCGCCACCCTCCTCACCACCCTCAAAGCCGAGCCGCTCCCCGCCGACCGCCCCACCATCCAGGTCACCACCACCGAAGACGGCACCGTCCACATCCACACGACCGAGGCCCCCCACACGGTCGTCACCACGGACCACCCCAGGTGGAAGGCCTTCGTACTCGGCGTACAGGCAGGCGAGTTCGACCACTTCGCTGAGGCCAAGTAGCGTCGACCTGCCGTGTCCGTCGTCAGAATCGACCCGTTGCCACGCCGCGGGATTCCAGGAACGGAAGGTACGCCGCCTCGGCCCGCTGGACATACGTGCGGACGTCGTTGCGTGGATCGCCGTCGTACACGTCGCTGGGGAAAGCAGCGGGCCGTACATCGAGGAAGACATCCAGCCAGGGGTAGCGGCATCGTGCACCGACTCGCCCTTCCGGACGCCTCGGACGACGGCCGCGTGCTCCCTCCGGCCCATGGCCTCCCACGCGATACGGGATTCCTCACACACCCACCGCTGCTCCGGCATCGGGGACCCCCTACCGATTAGCGCTCTTTGGTCTCGGCCCCGCCCCCCAACACGTGCCGCACCAGTTCACTGTCCTTCCTTGGCACGACCAGGTCGTACGTCCCCTCACCCGTGACGAGTTCGTACCGCTCGAATTTCCGGGCCAGGCGCACCTTCCCAGCGGTCGGCTTCAGCTGGAACGGCGCCTGGAGGGTCGCGCTCTGGCTTCCTCGCGCGTCGTTCCAGACCGGCGCCTCACCGGCGGCTAGCCGAAGATAGCCCTGCCGCAGCCGCGCGATCTGCTTGCCCTTGCCGACCGAGACCTTGACCGTCCCGCCGATGCTCATCGTGAACCCGACGACGCGCAGCGGCTGCCCACCGTCAAAGTCCGCGATGTCCTGCGCGGGCGTGCGTCGCCGGATCCACGCCCAGCGCAGCAGCACGTCGACCATGGTCTCGGTACCAGCGGAACGGCGTTCCGCGCGTGCGTTCGTCACTTCCATGCCCACATCCCTTGTGCGTCCTCTTGCCGTGCCGTGTTTCCTGCCGCAGCGCGGCTGTCAGCCGTCCCGTGTGAAGGCCGGGGCCCCGGCAGCTGAAGCTGGAGCTTCGATCGGCCACATCGTGAAACCCTCAGGAGCACGTACCGGGAGACACTGATCCCGTACAGCCATGCATCGCACCAGAACAGCACATAGCCGACCCTGCTGCTGGTGTCGACGATGTACCGCACCTGCAGCCATTGGCGACCGCAGACCGCGCGCGGGCCGTCGCTCGCCTCGTCATCGCTCTCGCTTGCCGCTCGTGGCCGAGCTGGAACCAGGTTTCCTCCGCCGTGGAGTCCGCACCCTTCGCGCCCGATTGGGCAGCAGCCTTGGACGCCGCGTCGGTTTCGGCTCCTTCCGAGACGGCTGCCGCCCCAGCGCCGCGGATCCCCGCCCCGCCATCGCCGATCACCCGATTGCCGCTCCCGTCACCGAGGCTCCCAGGGCGCCGGTCTCGGCCCCGGCGGTGAAGTCCTCTGCACCCGCTACTCAGGACTGCGCGCCGCCGCGGGCATCAGTCATCGCCTCTCGACGTCAACACTATGTGCTGCACCAACCGAGGGACCCGCGCTCTGCAGGGCTCGTCATTGACCGGCTTCACTCAGTTCATCCGCTAGCCGCTCACAGATCACGTCTACGACAGCATCCTCCAACGCCCCCACGGTCCAATCATTTGATTCCATGCGGCTGAGGAACTCGACTGGAAGCTGTACATGATATTTTCTCACATAATAGGCCAAGCTATCCGGCCACACCCAGACACCGTCCGTCCGGATTGAATACTGACAAATATTCTTGCTGTCCGCGTCCAGTAGATCATCCACCCACTGCATGGCAGCGACAACAACCTCGCCCTGCTCTAGGTAGCGTGCTGCCAATTCTTCCGAGGGGCGCTCGCCTGAAGTCGCTGCAGCTGAAACGTCGGCAGCAGTCTCAAAAAAGCCTACACGCATCAAAATGATATCCTTCATCATCTATTCCCTCCAGGCAAGAAGCTTTGCCATGCGCCACCGAAATGTGATCCTCCAATGGCAGCACCTTCACGACCGACACCGATCCTACCGGTGCGCCACACGTACAAATAACCGTTGGGCGCCAAAACTTCCACACCCAGTTTGTTCGCAAGATCCTGTGCAAAAGTTCCTGCAGACGAGCCAGTCTGGCAAGAGCAGAGCCGAATCGAGCCGCCGGAATAGTTTGGATCATTCTTTATCAGACTCGCCAGCACCCGATGACTCATCACCGATCCACCTTCTGCGGCATTAAAGTTTGGGGCTACCCCCTGCGGAGATCCGTGGATCCAGACATCATGATATCCCTCGACAGGCTTAACCTTAGGGATGGATGAATTTAGCTGGTCATCTGCAGATAGTAGATTAGTCGGGGTGCTGGAACCGCTCTTCGGTGCGGCGGTGTCGGCACGTTCACCGCCCTTGGCCGCGCCGGAGCCGGCGGTCCCCTCCGCTGCGCTGTCAGCCGCCTTGGCGCCGGATTCGGTTGCCGCCCTGGACACCGAGGCGGTTTCGGCGCCTTCGGCGATGGCACCGGCGCCTGCACTGGCTATGCCGGCCGCGCCGGCAACGACAGCGCCGCCCTCAGCCGCAACTCCGGTTGAGGCGCCGACCACGGCAGCAGCGAGGCTGCCTGCCTGGGCACCTTCGGTGAAGCCCGTCGCACCTGCGAGCAGGACAGCTCCGCAACCTCCTGCTGTGGCCACCACGCAGGCGACGGCTCCAACCACGACCGCGGTCGCTACGACAGCTGCGAGGACCGGGTGGCGCTGGATTGTGTGGTAGGTCTTCTTGGCGTAGCAGGAAAGGGACCAGCCGCAGCTGTGGTGTGAGCTGCTACCGCCACCACCGCCGCCGTGGTGGCTGCTGCCGCTCGAGTCGTCGGACGTCGTCGGTGCCGGATCCGGGTTGCAGCCACCGGTCTGGTACCGGCAGTCGCCCCCTCCATCGAGCATGAGGCCGCTCGGGTCGCTGCCGGTGATCGGGTTGTCGGCCGCGTACGTGTAGCCGTCGATCTGCTGGGCGTCGGTCAGTTCGAGGATCGGGTCGTCCGAGACGAAGCGGCCGATGGTGGGGTCGTACTCGCGGGCGCCCAGGTGGGTCAGGCCGGTGGTGGCGTCCACGATTCCGTTCACGAAGCCCTTGTCACCCAGCCATGAACTTGAAGTCGGCTGCGCGCCACGGGTGTTGCCGAACGGGTCCAGACGGCGCCGGTTGAGTACCTGCGTCGTGGCGTCCACCGAGGTCTCGGCCGTGCCGTGCGCGTCCGTGAGCTGCCACTGGAGGCTGCCCGAACTCGTGCGTACCGCCACTGTCTGGCCGGCCCAGGAGTAGTAGCGCGTCCCCGTGGTTGTGGTCGCGCCCTTGGCGAGGTGCACCTCGGTGTCACCCAGGTACAGCGTCGTACCGGAGGCGTCGCGCGAGAGCAGCCGGTTGCCGTCCGCGTCGTACAGGTACGAGGCCGAGGTCCCGTCCGCGTTGGTCACCTTGGCGAGGTGGCCCTCGGAGTCCCAGTCCAGCGTCTGGGTCTTGCCGTTGAGGGTGCGCGTGTGGGTGTTGCCATCGTGGTCGTAGGTGTAGGAGTTCGTGGTCGTGGTGGAGCCCGCGGTCGTGCTCGACGACGTCAGCGTGTGCGCCTGGGCTGTGGCCTTGGGCGGGTATACGAACGACGCCGTCGCGTCCGAACCACTCGTCGTCGTCGCGTGGTTGGTCTGCGTCTTGCGGTTGCCGAGGTCGTCGTACTGGAGGCTTTGCCAGTACGGCGCAGGCCCGCCGAGGACCGCTGTCGACGGGTCGGCCGAGCATCCGTCCGTCGCGGTCCAGGCCTCGGTCAGACGGTCGTGGCCGTCGTAGCGGTAGCACTGCACGTCGTCGGTGCCGTCGGCGTGTGTGGCGACCTTGGTCGGGTTGCCTGCGTCGTCGTAGGTGTACGTCGTGTCCTGGACGGGGGCGCTCTGCGCGTCGTCGGTGACCAGCTCCCGTAGAAGGCGGCGGGTGCCGTCCTCGTAGGTGTTACTGATCTGGAGCCACTTGGCGGTGTCCGATGGGGAGACCCCCAGGGTGATCTGTTTGATGTCGCTCAGCTTGGTGTAACTGGTGTTCTGGACGTAGCCGCTGGCGCCGTTCAGGGTCGTCGGCATGCTCAGGTCGTTGTAGCCGTACGCGAGGGATTCGGCGGGTAGTCCGCCGGCCGCCGGGTCGGAGGTGACCTGGATGGTGCCGTCCAGGTTGTAACCGGTTGTCGAGGTGTACGAGCCCGCCAGTGCCTCTTCACCCGTGACCGAGGGGATGGTGACCCGGGTCAGGGTCGGGCGGTAGAGGGAGTCGTAGGTGCCGACCTGGCTGATGTACGCCTTGCCCGAGGAGCCACCGACGTACCGTATCGACGATGTCGGCTGGCCCTTGGCGAGCGAGTCGTACGTCCACTTGGCCAGCTCGTGTGCCGCGTCCTTGGTGGAGCCGTCGTACATGTCGGTCTTGCGGCCGAGGATGTCGTACGAATAGCTCAGCGTCTTCTCGTCGGACGTGCCCACCGCGCTCGTCGTGGTGGCGACCTGGTCCAGTTCGTTGTACGTGGTGTTCGCCGTACCCGTGTCCGGGTCGGTGGAGCTGGTCTTACGGCCCATCAGGTCGTAGCCGTATGACCAGGTGTTGCCGGCGTCGTCGACGACCGTCTTGAGCTGGCCCTTCGGGTTGTAGGCGTACTTGATCGAGGTGTACGAGCCGGTCGGCGTGCCGTTGTCGTACTGCCGGGTCTCGACGGTGCGGCCGAGCGTGTCGGTCAGCGTCGTGGTCGCGATGCCGCCCTTGGGCGGGGTGATCGTGACGCGGTCGCCGCCGTATGCCGTGGAGTTCGTCCAGCGCTTGGTGCCCAGCGCGTAGAAGTCCTCCGCCGTCGCGCGGCCCGCTCCGTCGTACGTGGTCAGGGTCTGCGACGGGACAGCCGAGGTGATGTTCACCAGCGTCCCGGAGGGGGAGCTGCTGTCCGTGTAATCGGCGTCCGCCTCGACCGCCAGGCCGCGGCTGTCGTACTTGGTCTGCGCGATCACGCGGCCGCCGCCCGGTGCCGGGGTCTGCGTCTGGCGCGGGCGAAGCAGCGCGTCGTACAGGGCGTACGTGGTGTCGTAGGTCGAACCGTCGTTGTTCAGCTTGCCGGTCGAGACCACGGAGGCCGCGGTGTTGGAGATCGTATAGGTGTAGACCAGGCTCGCGGACTGGTTCGAGGACCGGCTGCGGTTGGCCAGCCACAAACTCGTCAGGCGGCCGAGGCCGTCGTAGGCGTAGTCGGTGCGCTTGTTGTTGGGGTCGACGACCGAGGTGGCAAGGCCTCGTGCCGGATCGAAGGTCGTGGTGGTCGAGTACAGCATCGCGTCTTGTGTGACGGTGCTGGTCAGCGGCCCGCCGGTGGTCGGCGTGTAGGTGGTCTTGCTGACCGTCGTCCCGTCGGCGTCCTTGACGGAGTCGACTCGACCCTGGGTGTCGAAGTGGCTGGTGGACACGGTCTGGTAGGCGGGACTGCCGTCGCTGTCGTACGACGAGAGGCGTTGCGTCGACGTCTCGTCACCCACAGTCGGCGCCGTGCCGTAGGACTGGTTGTCGTAGAGGGTGCGGACGTCGGAGACGACGTCGTCGGGACGGGTGGTGGTGGCGTCGCAGGCGACGTCGACGGTCTCGACCCGGATGGGGAAAGCCATCAGCCAAGCGGTGGTGTTGTTGGCGAGCGTGGTGCGGGTGCACTGCTCGTCGCCCTTGACGGCCGTGTCGCCGGCATCGTCAACCGTCTTGGCCGCACCGGTGGTGTCGTCGTAGGTCGTGGTCACCAGGGTGTCGCGGGTGCCGCCGGAGGACAGGTCTGTCCGGGTGTGTACTGCCGCCGGGCGGCTGAAGTTGCTGCTGCGGGTGCCGTCCGTGGCTGTCTGGTGGACCCACTGATCGGTGATCGTGCCGGAGACCTCGGCAGTGCCGTTGTAGGTGATCGACTCGCGGACGTTTCCGGCGAGCGGATCGGCGTCGGTCACCGAGGTCCCTGTGGAGTCGGTCACCTTGGCGCTGCGTGTGGTTCCGTCGGACTGCTTGTCGCCGTCCATGCCGCGGAAGTACGTCGACACTGTTTTCGTCCGCGTGGACTGCGCGTCACCCGTGGTTGTGGTCACGCTTCCGTAGCCGCGCCACTGCGACCATGTCTTTCGCTTGGCCGGGGTGGGGGGCCTTCCCCGTGATCGTGGACACCGATTGTCATGCGGCGGTGGCCAGCGTAGTTGATCGCTGTTCGTAGGTGATCGGGCTGATCTGGCCGAG
>NZ_JBEXCS010000140.1:0-17724 GCF_040605395.1 Streptomyces sp. NPDC005648
GCCGAGTACTTCGCGTCCGTCTACCCCCGCTTCGACGAGTTCACCGCCCTGCGGGACCGCCTCGACCCGGACCGGCGTTTCCAGAACGACTATCTACGGCGGGCGTTCCGCATTTCTCTCAGGCCGACGGTGCCGAATGCCCCGCCCGTGTCGCGTCGGCGCCCCAGCTGGCCAGCAGCCGCAGCGCCTCCGCCGTGGGAGAGCCCGGTTCCGCGTGATAGAGGACCAGTGCCTGGTCCGTGCCGTCCGTCAGCGGGAACGACTCGTAGTTCAGGGCCAGTTCACCCACCAGGGGGTGCCGCAGCGCCTTGACGCCGTGACTCTTCTCCTTGACGTCGTGGGTGGCCCACAGCCGTCTGAACTCCTCGCTCTTGACGGAGAGTTCACCGACCAGCGACGACAGCCGGGGATCGTCCGGATAGCACCCCGCCTGCATCCGCAGCAGCGCGACGATGTCGGACGCCTTCTCCTCCCACGCCACGAACAGGTCGCGGTAGGCGGGGTTCAGGAACACCAGCCGAGCCCAGTTCCGCTCCTGCGGCGCCAGCTCACCCCAGTCGCCGAACACGGCCGCGGCCATCCGGTTCCAGGCGAGGATGTCCGCGTACCGCCCCCCGATGTACGCCGGTACCGAGTCCATCGTGTCCAGCAGCTGGAGCAGCGACCCCCGCACCTGCTGCGCCCGGGCCACCGCCTTCTTCTTGTGCTGCTTCGGCTTCGCGAGATGGGTGAGATGCGCGTGCTCGGCGTCCGTCAGCCGCAGCGCCCGCGCGATGGAGTCCAGGACCTCCGCCGACACATTGCGCCCGTTGCCCTGTTCCAGCCGGGTGTAGTACGCCACGGACACCCCGGCGAGCTGCGCCAGCTCCTCGCGTCGCAGCCCGGGCACCCTGCGGTGCCGTCCGAAGTCCGGCAGCCCCACGTCCTCCGGCTTCAGCCGCGCCCTCCGGGTGCGCAGGAACTCGCTCAGCTCGGCGCGCCGGTCCAGGGCACCACCGGCCGGTCCTGCGGGCCCCTGCACGGGATCGGGCTGTTCATCCATACGTCCAGTATTCACGGTCGTACGTCCACGAGCCTGACCCCGTCAGTGATAGGCACAGCAGACGTACGCAGAGGTGGGGGCTGGGTGGCCCCTTGTCCCGTACGGCATGCTGATCTCCGTGCCCGGACGAACGTGAAGAAGGCAGCCGGGCGCGGACCCCGCTAGGAGACCCCCGGCATGACCACCGTTGCCGCATACGCCGCCCCCGCGGCCAAGGCTCCCCTGGAGCGCACCACCATCGAGCGCCGCGAGGTCGGCGAGTTCGACGTCCTGATCGACATCAAGTTCGCCGGTATCTGCCACTCCGACATCCACCAGGCCCAGGAGGGCTGGGGCCAGGCGATCTTCCCGATGGTCCCGGGCCACGAGATCGCGGGTGTCGTCGAGGCCGTCGGCTCCGGCGTCACCAGGTTCAAGGTCGGCGACCGTGTCGGCGTCGGCTGCATGGTCGACTCCTGCCGTGAGTGCGAGAACTGCAAGGCCGGCCAGGAGCAGCACTGCACCGGCGGCAACGTCGGCACGTACAACTCCATCGGCAAGGACGGCGAGCCCACCTACGGCGGCTACTCCGAGAAGGTCGTCGTCGACGAGAACTTCACCGTCCGCATCCCCGACGGCCTCTCCCTCGACGTGGCCGCTCCGCTGCTCTGCGCGGGCATCACCACGTACTCCCCGCTCAAGCGCTGGGGTGCCGGCCCCGGCAAGAAGGTCGCCGTGATCGGTCTGGGCGGCCTCGGCCACATGGGCGTCAAGATCGCGCACGCGCTGGGTGCCGAGGTCACGGTCCTCTCCCAGTCCCTGCGCAAGAAGGACGACGGCCTGAAGCTGGGCGCCGACCACTACTACGCGACCAGCGACGAGAAGACCTTCCAGGAGCTGGCGGGCACCTTCGACGTCATCCTCTCCACGGTCTCGGCACCGCTCGACTTCGGCGCGTACCTGAGCCTGCTGAAGACCGGCGGCGCGCTGGTGAACGTGGGCGCCCCCGAGGAGCCCGTCTCGCTGAACCTGTTCTCCCTCATCGGCGGCAACAAGACCCTGGCCGGTTCGGCGATCGGCGGCATCGCTGAGACCCAGGAGATGCTCGACTTCTGCGCCGAGCACGCCCTGGGCGCCGAGATCGAGCTGATCCGCGCGGACGAGATCAACGAGGCGTACGAGCGGGTCGTGAACTCGGACGTGCGGTACCGCTTCGTGATCGACACGGCGACGATCTGACGCCGCCCCCCTGACCGAGGGCCCCGGAGCCGCACTGCTCCGGGGCCCTCAGCGGGTGCGGTGGCAGGGGAGCCGGCGCTCTCCCGTCCCCCTCAGGCCCGCAGTCCCTTGAGGCCGTCGTAGGCGGACATGACCAGCTCCATGCCCCGGGTGTCCTCGGCGGGTTCGCGCATCTGGTTGGTCACGTACGCCACGACCATCCGCGCCTCCGGCTCGATCATCAGGAGGGAGCCGCCCCAGCCGCCCCAGCCGACGGTGGAGCCGAACAGCCCGTAGCCGAGCCCCCAGCGCACGGGCATGCCCAGCACACGGTCCTCGCCGCTGAACTGCTCCACCCAGGCCCGCTCGCACCCGGCCGGCGACAGCAGCCGTACGCCGTCCAGGGTCCCGCCGCAGGCCATCACCGACTGGACCAGGGCTACCGAGCGCGCGTTGCCGAAACCGCCGGCCGCCGGGATCTGCGCCCGCCGCCAGGCGACGCTGTTGCCGTCGCGGACCCGGAACGCGGTGCCGGCGGAGGGGGCCGTCCTGGCCGGCGCACTCGCCGTGTACTCCTCGTCGTGCCCCGGCGGCGGCACCGAGAGCGCCACCCGGTGGTCGTGCTCGGGGGCCAGCCCGATGTGGAAGTCGGCGCCGAGCGGCCCGGCGATCTCCTCGGCGAAGAACTCCCCGACGCTGCGCCCGCTGACCCGCCACACCACCTCGCCCACCAGGAACCCCTGGGTGAGCGAGTGGTATCCGGCCGCGGTCCCCGGCTCCCACTGCGGCCTCGCCGCGACGAGCCGCGCCGTGGCGGCCGCCCAGTCGTAGGCCTCCTCCACCGGACCGTCCCAGTCGGGCAGCCCGGCGGTGTGCGACAGCAGATGCCGTACGAGCACCCTCTCCTTGCCGGCCGCGGCGAACTCGGGCCAGTACCGGGCGACGGGCGCGTCCAGGTCGAGCTCTCCCCGGTCGACCAGCACCAGCGCGCACAGGGCCGTCATCGTCTTCGTCACGGAGTAGACACCGACGAGGGTGTCCCGCTCCCACGGCACGGTCCGCCCGGCGTCGGCGAACCCGCCCCACACGTCCACGACGGGCTGCCCGTCGACAAAGACCGCCACCGCCCCACCGACGTCCCCTCCGTCCAGCAACTGGGCCAGCGCGCTGGGCACCGCGGTGAACAGGTCGTCGTACGAGCCCTGGATGTCAGCCATGAGTGGCATTAGCCCGCACCGGGCGGGCGGGGGGCAACCGAATTAGTGGGTGGGGCGGCCCGACGCGCCGGGCATGCGTGCGCAGTACGAACAACTCGAACGGCTCACGGAGCTGATCCCTGTTGTGCGGGCGGCCGAGAAGGGGGCGCCCGGATCCCCGCGGCCCATCGCGCCTGTACTCCGAGGGGCGTTCCCGTTTGGCCGTCCGGCTCATTGCCCGGACGAGTCCGGATGCGCGGAGCCCTGCGGGGCGTTTCGCTGGTCTTTGGCGGTCAGCGGACAAAGGAATGGGTGAACAGATCGTGAGAATCACAGGGATCCCGATGTCCGGTGGGAGCGCGCTCGCTGCGCCCATCGATCTGAACGGGACCGGGCGCTATGTGCACTGGGGCGTCATCCAGTTGTCCGTCGCGAACCTCGTGGTCATCGGCTTGATGGTGGTTGTCTTCGTCGCTGCCCTGCTGTTGCCCTTCCCCAGAGGTCGCAGATGAGCGGCCGGAGTGAGGGCGGCGCGAGAGCGGAGCCGTACGAGAGCGAGTCCGCCGGGAGAGGCTGGACCGGAGCGGTCCGGCGAAGGGCGGTCACGGCCCTGCCCCCGGACAAGTTGCTGCCGGACACCCAGCCGGCGTACATGGCCTCGTGGATCTACGTCTTCGGCGTGCTCACTGTCGCCTCGCTGATCGTGGTGCTCGCCACCGGCGGGGTGCTCGCGTTGAAGGGGCCCGCGTGGTGGCACGTCTCCGGGACCGGGAAGTACGTGAACAGCCTGCACCTGTGGAGTGTCGAGCTGTTCATGTTCTTCATGGTCATCCACCTGTGGGGCAAGTTCTTCATGGCCGCCTGGCGCGGCCGGCGGGCGCTGACATGGGTCACCGGCGCGGTGTGCTTCCTCACCTCGATCGGCACGGCCTTCACCGGCTACCTGGTTCAGCAGAACTTCGACTCGCAGTGGATCGCCGGGCAGGCCAAGGACGGGCTCAACTCGGTCGGCATCGGCGCGTTCTTCAATGTGCTGGACTTCGGGCAGATGCTGATGTGGCACATCGTGCTGCTCCCGTTCGTCCTCGGTCTGCTGACCGCCTGGCACATCCTGCTGGTCCGGTTGCGTGGCATCGTGCCACCCATCGGGGTGACTGTTCCCGCGAAGAGCAGCGCGGCCTCCTCGCCCTCGCCGGGGGGAGCCGCGCAATGAGCCGACAACACCGGAGGTCCTCAGTACCGGACCCAGCCGCCTTCCCCACCCGGCCGTACGACCTGGTCAAGGAGTTCACCGTCGCCTTGGTGGTGGTGGGGCTCCTCACCGTTGTCCTGGCCGCGGTCTTCTCGTCACCCGACGTCAAGCCGGTGACCCTGGCCTCCTGGTCGCGGGCGGCCGACACGGACTTCACGGCAACGGCCGTGGCGGAACTCGGCGGCACCAGCGGAACGGCTGAGTACGGGCCGCCGTACAACCACACGCCCGGTGCGGCGCAGAAACTCGGCCCGGTCGGTCTGCAGAGCGCCGCAGGAGTCCGCATCCCGGTGGACACCGCCGAGGACTTCGTGCTTCGCCCCCTGGCCAACGCTCCTGAACCGCCTGCCGTCAGAAGGGCCCTCGCAACCTGGGCCGCGGCTCCGGCCTCCCGGCAACAGGCATGGACCAAGGCCTACTCCGACGCACTGGCCAAGTCGCCCGGCGGCAACCCCGTCAAGGTCGCCAAAGGCGACTACGGCCCGGTGCCCGTCCTCACCGCACGCCTTCTCGAACTGGCCGGATCGGGTGCCCTGGACGGGCAATTGCAGGCGGACGGCAGGTTCTACCAGACGGATTACACCCTCCCTCTGCTGTTCCTCTCCGACGGTGCCTACCTGGAATCGCTGGCCCGTGCCGAGCACCTGGGCGGTGACCAGTGGGGCATGATGAACGAGACCGGAAACTACCCGGGCCAGGCGTGGCTGTGGCTCTACACGTTCTGGTACCAGATCGAACCGTTCAAGTCGTCCGGTAACGCTGACGCCCTGATCTGGGGCCTGATGGCGCTGCTCAGCCTGGGGCTGATGCTGATCCCCTTCATCCCGGGCGTGCGGTCCATCCCGCGCTGGACACGAGTGCACCGCTTGATCTGGCGCTCGTACCACCGTGATCAGGAAGGTGCGGTGAGGCCCAAGCAGCCGGGAGGCTGAGGGCCGATGGCGGTGCACGTCGCCATGAGTTGCCATGAGCTGCGATTTCGGGGGAGTACGCCTGGCTTCCACGGCGTACGGCGTGGGGGCGGCCGGTTCGGACAGCCAGTGGCTTTCGACCGTGTGGAATCGCCAGGACCCCTCGTGCGTTGAGGGCGGTGGGCACAAGTGCCGGTGGTGGGTGAGCCGGACGGCCCGAGGGATCGAGCTGACAGATGTGGAGGGCCGTGATGGCTGCGCAGACGCAGAGGGCCGTGCTGGCGGGCGGATGCTTCTGGGGGATGGAGGAGCTGATCCGCCGACTCCCGGGTGTGACGGCGACCCGGGTCGGTTACACGGGGGGTGATGTGCCCAACGCGACGTACCGCAACCACGGGACGCACGCGGAGGCCATCGAGATCCTCTACGACCCCGAGAAGACCGACTACCGCGCGCTCCTGGAGTTCTTCTTCCAGATCCACGACCCGAGCACCAAGAACCGCCAGGGCAACGACATCGGCCTCAGCTACCGCTCGGCGATCTACTACGTGGACGACGAGCAGAAGCGGATCGCGGAGGACACCATCGCGGACGTGGACGCCTCCGGGCTGTGGCCCGGCAAGGTCGTCACCGAGGTAGAGCCGGTCGGCCCCTTCTGGGAGGCCGAGCCCGAGCACCAGGACTATCTGCAGCGCTACCCGAACGGCTACACCTGCCACTTCCCGCGCCCGGGATGGCGGCTGCCCGCTCGCACGGAGGGCTGACCGGCCCACCGCGCCCCTCAGCCCCCGCTCAGTGCGGCAGCGTCGCCGGGCTGCCGCCGTTGGCCTCGTACCCCCCGACCGCCAGGGCGCGGTAGACCGCGAACTCGGCGGCGGGGTCGGCCGAGAGGGTCCAGGGAAGGGCCCCCACATGGCCGTCGATGTGTATGAGCTGGTTCATGGCCTCCGCCCAGCGCTCGGAGCGGACCAGGAAGAAGACCAGCAGATGGCGTACGTGCGCCAGCATCGGGTCGTCCGGGCGCGCCGAGTGCACCGCGTGCAGCGCGCCGTGGATCGCCTTGGTCACGACCTCGCTCTGGTAGAAGCCACGGACCAGGTTCACCTCGGGAAGGTGCTCGAAGACCGCGAACAGCGGCATCGCGGCGAGCAGGGAGCCCTGCGGCGCGCGGGCGGCCGCCGCCTCCGCGAAGGAGTACGCCAGCTCGCGCGAGCCGTGCCACTTCTCGCACCAGTAGTGCAGCGCGGCGAGATGCGCGCCCATGTGGGAGGGCGCGCGGTCGAGGATCTTCAGCCAGAGCTGCTCGAACTCCGGCCGGGAGTAGCCGAGGCCGCGCGCCACCGAGAGCTCGACGATGTACGGCACCGGGTCGCCCGGCGCGAGCAGCGCCGCGTCGCCGCAGGCCGTCCTCGCCTCCTCCATGATGATCCGGAACTCGTCCGTGCCCGGCGTCGACGTCCGCCACGCCTGCTGCACCAGGAACTCGGCGTGCACCGCCGCGCCGCCCGCGTCCTTGGCCTGTTCGGCCCGCCACACCCGCAGCCACTGTCCGCCCGGCGTCTCGCTGACACCGCCCGGCCGCCGGCTCAGCTCCAGGGACGCGGCGCCCGCGAAGGCCTGCACGCGCTGCCAGCGCGGCTCGCCCTCCGCCTCGGTGCCCGCCAGCAGCTGCGAGGCCGCGCGGTAGTCCTGGGTGCGCTGCACCAGGTCCAGGACGTCCAGCAGGTCGTGGTCGGGGCCGGGCATACGGACGTCCAGCTCCTCCTCCCGCACGAAGCCGTAGTTCGCGGGGTCGGCCGCGTCCGGGTGGCCGGCCGGGACCTGCTCGATCATGCCCCGGCGCCGCCGCATGACCGGGAGCAGCACGAAGCCCAGCATGACGACCGCGATCAGGACCCAGAGAAATTCCATGCCCCAAGGGTTCCAGACGCCTGTGACAATTGGCGAATGGCGTCGGCGGCCCTGTGGAAAACTCCCCGCGGCCGCTTCGGAAGCGCTTTCGCACCGAGGAAGAACCGAGGGAAAACCCGGCCGTACGGCATCCCGCGCCCCGCCGTCCGACACCCGGCCCGCGAGCGCACTACCCTCGGTGCCCATGAGCGACAGGCACATCAGTCAGCACTTCGAGACCCTCGCGATCCACGCGGGCAACACCGCCGATCCCCTCACCGGCGCGGTCGTCCCGCCGATCTACCAGGTCTCGACCTACAAGCAGGACGGCGTCGGCGGCCTGCGTGGCGGCTACGAGTACAGCCGTAGCGCCAACCCCACCAGGACCGCCCTGGAGGAGAACCTCGCCGCCCTCGAGGGCGGTCGTCGCGGGCTCGCGTTCGCGTCCGGACTGGCGGCCGAGGACTGCCTGTTGCGTACGCTGCTCAGCCCCGGCGACCACGTGGTCATCCCCAACGACGCGTACGGCGGCACGTTCCGCCTGTTCGCCAAGGTCGTCGCCCGGTGGGGGGTGGAGTGGTCGGTCGCCGACACCAGCGACCCCGCCGCCGTACGGGCCGCCATCACCCCGAAGACCAAGGCCGTGTGGGTGGAGACCCCCTCCAACCCGCTGCTCGGCATCACCGACATCGCCGCCCTCGCGCACATCGCCCGGGACGCGGGCGCCAAGCTGGTCGTCGACAACACCTTCGCCACGCCGTACCTGCAGCAGCCGCTGGCTCTCGGCGCGGACGTCGTCGTGCACTCCCTGACCAAGTACATGGGCGGTCACTCGGACGTCGTCGGCGGGGCCCTGGTCGTCGCCGACGAGGCGCTGGGCGAGGAGCTGGCGTACCACCAGAACGCGATGGGCGCGGTCGCCGGGCCCTTCGACTCGTGGCTGGTGCTGCGCGGCGCCAAGACGCTCTCGGTGCGCATGGACCGGCACAGCGAGAACGCCACCAAGGTCGCAGACATGCTCACCCGGCACGCGCGCGTGACCCGGGTGCTGTACCCGGGCCTGGAGGACCACCCCGGTCACGAGGTCGCCGCCAAGCAGATGCGGGCCTTCGGCGGCATGGTGTCGTTCCGGGTCGCCGGCGGCGAGGAGGCGGCCGTCGAGGTCTGCAACCGCGCCAAGGTGTTCACGCTCGGCGAGTCCCTGGGCGGCGTCGAGTCCCTGATCGAGCACCCGGGACGCATGACGCACGCGTCCGTGGCCGGCTCGGCCCTCGAGGTGCCCGCCGACCTGGTCCGTCTCTCCGTCGGCATCGAGAACGTCGACGACCTCCTGGAGGACCTGCAACAGGCGCTCGGCTAGCCGACCGCTCACATCGGCTCGACCGGCCGATCCGCTCACCAGCCCGTCGTGTACGGGGGAGTCGTCTGCGAGGGCGGCTCCACCCACGGCTGGGCCACCAGCGCCCACACCAGGAACGCCAGGGTCCCGGCGCACACCGCCAGCCACAGCAGCCGCCGCGCGACCCGCCTGCGCCGCAGCATCCGGGCCCCGCGGCGCATGACGTCCGCATACAGCTCCGGCGGCACGGCGGGCATCTCCCGCTCCATGATCCGCCGCGCGGCGGCCTCCCGCTCGGGCCGGTTCATCCGCTCCTCCCGCAGCCGTGCCACGTCATGACGGCGCCACCTTCGCCCCCACCACCGACGGAGCGGGCTTCTTGGGCGGATGCAGCAGCGTCGCCGTGGCGCGGTCGCAGATCGTGTGGACGCGTTCCACCGGCAGGCCGAGGAGTGCCGCCGTCTGCTCCTCGGCGACCCCCTCGTACAGCCTGAGGACCAGGATCAGGCGCTCCTGCGGTGTCAGGCCGGACAGGGCGCTGCCGGGGTGCGGGCGGCCCCGGCCGAAGGCGCCGTACTGGTGCCAGGCCGAGCGGGCGAAGCGGGTGGCCAGACACTGCCGGGCGCGGTCGTACGGGTCCTCCCCGCGCAGCCGGTCCCAGCACGCGTACGTGTGCCCGAGGGCGTGCGTCAGCAGTCGCCGCGCACGGGGGTTGTCGTGCGGGGACTCCGCGGTGAGCAGCGTCGCGGCATGCAGCAGCCGCCCTGCCGCGCCCGCGACGAACGCCTCGAACTCCCGGGCCCGGCGGGCACCTTGGGACGCCTGCCGTTGTCGCACCGCGCCTCCCGCCTGACGCGACCCTGATGAGAGACCGGACCCGGCCGCGTACGGCATCCGGAACCGTGTGCGAACAGGGCCCGATCTCATATGAGGCCAGGGGTGGGCTTTCGGTCAAGAGCCGGGCGGCATGCACGCGCGCGTGAGGGTTCCCCCGCCGCACGGGCGCGTACGGCATGCCCGCGACCCACATGCCCGCGACCTGGATGCCCGCGACCTATATGCCTACGACGACGCCTCGGGGGCCGGTACCCCCTGGACCGACATCCGGTCGGACAGCGCGGTGTTGAAGCGCGTGAGGAGCGTGCAGAACGTCTCGCGCTCCTCCGGCGCCCAGTCGTGTGTCAGCTCGGCCATCAACTGACGCCTGGAGGAGCGCACTTCCTCCAGCCGCGCCTGGCCGCGCGGGGAGAGCTGGAGCACCACCGCCCGCCCGTCCTCGGGGTGCGAGGTGCGCTTGACGAGGCCCGTGTCGACGAGCGGGGCCACCTGCCGGGTGACCGTCGACGAGTCGATGCCCATGCTGGCCGCGAGCGCCTTGACGCCCATCGGGCCTTCCTTGTCGAGGCGGTTGAGCAGCAGGTATGCGGCGCGGTCCATGGAGTTGCGCACCTGCCCGACCCCGCCGAGCCGGGTCTGTTCGGCACGGCGGGCGAAGACCGCCACCTCGTGCTGCAGCGTGTCGAGGAGACCGCTGTCACCGACGGTCGTCATGTCCATCGACATTTCGGGTGTTGTGGGCATGGCCGGAGGCTCGCTTCATGAAAGTGGTCTGAATGGGTCTGGAATGGGGGACAGAGTACGCGGCCGGGAGGCGGGCCGTACCGGCGCTGCGCAAACCAGTCTCGGACGTTGGTCACACCGGTCGCACGCCTCTGTGAACTGCGATGCTTGAGTCATGAGCTACAGCACGGCTGACTCCTTGCGGCCCGTCACCCTCGACGACGTGCGGGGCGCCCAGAAGATGCTCTCGGGCGTGGCGCGGGTGACCGCGATGGAGGGCAGCAGGCATCTGTCCCAGCTGGTCGGCGCGCCGGTGCACCTCAAGTGCGAGAACCTCCAGCGCACGGGGTCCTTCAAGCTGCGCGGCGCCTACGTCAGGATCGCCGGACTGCTGCCCGAGGAGCGGGCGGCCGGCGTCGTCGCGGCGAGCGCCGGCAACCACGCGCAGGGCGTCGCCCTCGCGTCCTCGCTGCTCGGTGTGCGGGCCACGGTGTTCATGCCGATGGGCGCCCCGCTGCCGAAGATCAGCGCCACCCGGGAGTACGGCGCCGAGGTGCGCCTGCACGGCCAGGTGGTCGACGAGACACTGGCCGCCGCCCAGGCGTACGCGGACGAGACGGGCGCGGTGTTCATCCACCCCTTCGACCATCCCGACGTCATCGCGGGCCAGGGCACGGTCGGGCTGGAGATCCTGGAGCAGTGCCCCGAGGTGCGCACCGTGGTCGTCGGCATCGGCGGCGGCGGCCTCGCGGCGGGGATCGCGGTCGCGGTGAAGGCGCTGCGCCCCGATGTGCGGATCGTCGGTGTGCAGGCGGCGGGCGCCGCGGCGTACCCGCCCTCGCTGGCCGCCGGGCGCCCCACGTCGATCGAGCTCCCGGCGACGATGGCCGACGGCATCAAGGTCGGGCGGCCGGGCGAGGTGCCGTTCGGGATCATCGCCGAGCTGGTGGACGAGGTCCGCACGGTCACCGAGGACGAGCTGTCGACCGCGCTGCTGCTGTGCCTGGAGCGGGCGAAGCTGGTCGTCGAACCGGCCGGCGCCAGCCCGGTCGCGGCGCTGCTGAGCGATCCGTCGGCCTTCGAGGGCCCGGTCGTGGCGGTGCTCTCCGGCGGCAACGTCGATCCGGTGCTGATGCAGCGCCTGCTGCGGCACGGCATGGCCGCGCAGGGCCGCTACCTGGCGGTACGGCTGCGGCTCACGGACCGGCCGGGGGCGCTCGCCACGCTTCTCGGGGCGTTGTCAGTGGTGGACGCTAACGTCCTCGACGTGAGCCATGTACGGACCGATCCACGGCTCGGGCTCACGGAGGCGGAGGTCGAGCTGCACCTCGAGACGAAGGGGCCGGAGCACTGCGCCGAGGTCGGCCGAGCCCTCCGCGAGGCGGGGTACACGGTCATCGGCTGAGGCGGGGCGGCACTGGGTCACTCGTTCGGGGAAATCCATTGAGAGACGCGATACATCGCGTTATGGTGTGTCGCAGTCGCCGATCCGCCATGGAGTTCCGTCATCCATCGGGCGGAGCAAATCGCACAAATCCAGGCTTTCCGAAGAATTCCCGACGACGTGGAGACTCATATGCCAGGCGCCATCTATGCCGAAGGTCTGGTGAAGACCTTCGGCGACGTAAGGGCTCTGGACGGCGTCGACCTCGATGTCCCCGAGGGCACCGTCCTGGGCCTGCTCGGGCCGAACGGCGCGGGCAAGACCACCACTGTCCGCTGTCTGACCACCCTGCTGCAACCGGATAGCGGCAAGGCCGTCGTCGCCGGCCTCGACGTGCTCAAGCAGCCGAACGAAGTGCGCCGCTCCATCGGCCTGTCCGGCCAGTTCGCCGCGGTCGACGAGTATCTGACCGGCCGCGAGAACCTCCAGATGGTCGGCCGCCTCTACCAGATGAGGGCCAAGGCGGCCAAGGCGCGCGCCGAGGAACTGCTCGCCCAGTTCGACCTCACGGACGCGGCCGACCGCACCGCGAAGACCTACTCCGGAGGCATGCGCCGTCGGCTCGACCTCGCCGCCGCCCTGGTGGTCTCGCCGCCCGTGATGTTCATGGACGAGCCGACGACCGGCCTCGACCCGCGCAACCGCCAGCTGCTGTGGGAGGTCATCAAACAGCTCGTCTCCGGCGGTACGACCCTGCTGCTGACCACCCAGTACCTGGAGGAGGCCGACCACCTCGCCCATGACATCGCGGTCGTCGACCACGGCCGGGTGATCGCCCGCGGCACCTCCGACCAGCTCAAGGCCCGCACCGGCGGCGAGCGCGTCGAGGTCGTGGTGCACGAGCGCGAGCACATCGCCACCGCCCGCGAGGTCCTCGCCGGCTTCGGCAAGGGCGAGCTCACCGTCGAGGAGCACACCCGCAAGCTCACCGTTCCGGTCACCGGCGGCGCCAAGCTGCTGGCCGAGGTCATCCGCGAACTGGACGTCCGCGGTATCGAGATCGACGACATCGGCCTGCGCCGCCCCACCCTCGACGACGTCTTCCTCTCCCTGACGGGACATGTGGCCGAGGAGAAACGCGAGGAGACCGACGAGCCGGCGCAAGCGCCCGCCCAGGACCGCAAGCAGAAGAAGGAGGCCGCCAAGTGAGCGCCGTCACCGACGCCGTACGGGTCGCGCCGACCGGCAACCCCGTCAGCCAGTCCTTCCGGGACTCGATGGTCGTCGCCCAGCGCAATCTGATCAGGATGTCCCGAATTCCTGAAATGATCATCTACGGGCTGATCCAGCCCATCATGTTCGTGGTGCTGTTCACCTATGTCTTCGGCGGTTCCATGCAGATCGGCGGCAGCACCAGCGCCACCGACTACAAGAACTTCCTGATGGCCGGCATCTTCGCGCAGACCGTCACCTTCGCCACCGCCAGCTCCGGCGCGGGCATCGCCGACGACATGCACAAGGGCCTCATCGACCGCTTCCGCTCGCTTCCCATGGCGCGCGGCGCGGTGCTCACCGGGCGCACGCTCGCGGACCTGGTGCAGACGGCGCTGACCCTGGTCGTCCTCGCGGTGGTCGCGCTGCTGGTCGGCTGGCGCGTCGGGTCGAACGGCGACACCAACGCGGCGAAGGTCGTCGCTGCCTTCGGACTGCTGCTTCTGCTCGGATACGCGTTCACCTGGATCGGCGCCCTGATCGGGATGTCCGTGCGCACCCCGGAGGCGGCGACCTCCAGCGGGCTGATCTGGCTGTTCCCGGTGACGTTCATCTCGAACGCGTTCGTGGACACCAGCCATATGACCCCGTGGCTGCGCCATATCGCCGAGTGGAACCCCTTCAGTGCCACCGTGCAGGCGGCCCGGGTGCTGTTCGCCAACCCGGGCCAGTCGCAGTCCGACGCCTGGCCCATGCAGCACCCGGTGTGGGCCTCGCTGATCTACTCGATCCTGATCGTCGTGGTCTTCCGGACCCTGGCGGTCCGCAAGTACCGCTCGGCCACGGCATGACCGGGATATGACGACGCCCCCGGTGTCATCGGACGCCGGGGGCTCGCCGAGCAGGGGCGCGCTGGAGGTCAGCCGTTGTAGGGCTCGGCCTTGAGGATCTTCACGGAGGCCTTCTTGCCGTTCGGCAGCTCGTACTCCGCGTCCTCGCCCACCTTGTGGCCGATCACGCCGGAGCCCAGCGGCGACTGCGGCGAGTAGGTCTCGATGGCGGCGCTCGCGTACTCGCGCGAGGCGAGCAGGAAGGTCAGGGTGTCGTCCTCGTCGCCGTCGAAGGCGATCGTCACGACCATGCCGGGCGCCACGGCGCCGTCCGCCGACGCCGGGGCCTCGCCGACCTTGGCGTTCTCCAGGAGCTGGGTCAGCTGGCGCACACGGAGCTCCTGCTTGCCCTGCTCCTCCTTGGCCGCGTGGTACCCGCCGTTCTCGCGCAGGTCGCCCTCCTCGCGCGCGGCCGCGATCTTGGCGACGACCTCCGTGCGCGCAGGACCAGACAGGTACTCCAGCTCGGCCTTGAGCTGGTTGTACGCCTCCTGGGTAAGCCAGGTGACGTTCTCACTGGTCTGGGTCACAGGTGCTCCTCGTAGGTACTGGGAATACAAAGCATCGCCCTACCCAGAAGAATGTTCCTTCACGGATGGGCGAAACCACGAGCCTAACAATTCAGCGGCCCAAGGGGGAGGACATAAGCCCTCAGAATTACATCGACGCAGGTCAGTGCGGATGTATCGAGGGTGATGTCAGTCGGCGTGGCAGCCGAGCAGCTCGGCCGTGGTGCCCGGGGCCGTCGTACGGAGCGTGACGACCCTGTCGATGCGGGTGGCCCTGCCGTCGAAGCGGAAGTCGGCCCGCCCCACCTCGGACTGGTCGGCCGCCTGGGAGCGCACGGTGCAGTAGCCGGAGGTGCCGGAGTCCTTGCGGACCTCGAGATGGATCGAGACGGAGTCCTTGTGCGGCTCGAACGTGATCACCTCGCCGCTGATCTTGTTCTCGCCGACGTAGTGGTAGGCGAAATAGCCGACCAGGGCGAGCAGCAGGGCACCGAGCACGGCGCCGACGATTCTGAGTCTGTGGTCGGCGCGCTCGTCCGAGGAACGGCCGTAGCGGCCCTCGGGCAGCTGAGTGCTCGCCGTACTCATGATCGTCCTCTCGGCAGGGGGCTCCGGAATCCGGACCCCGGAATTATTCGCCTCCCGATTCGGTCACTATAGAAGCCGCCGATCGCCCCCCAAGTCACCGGGGCGCCGACTTACCAAGGATTGAGTCTTGACTGACCAGCTGCGACTGATGGCCGTCCACGCCCACCCCGACGACGAGTCGAGCAAGGGCGCGGCCACCATGGCGAAGTACGTGTCCGAGGGGGTGGACGTGCTGGTCGTGACCTGCACGGGCGGGGAGCGCGGCTCCATCCTCAATCCCAAGCTGCAGGGCGACAAGTACATCGAGGAGCACATCCACGAGGTACGCAAGAAGGAGATGGACGAGGCCCGCGAGATCCTCGGGATCAAGCAGGAGTGGCTCGGCTTCGTCGACTCCGGTCTGCCCGAGGGCGACCCGCTGCCGCCGCTGCCCGAGGGCTGCTTCGCCCTGGAGGACGTCGACAGGGCGGCCGGTGAGCTGGTGAAGCAGATCCGCTCGTTCCGCCCCCAGGTGATCACCACCTACGACGAGAACGGCGGCTATCCGCACCCCGACCACATCATGACCCACAAGATCTCGATGGTCGCCTTCGAGGGTGCCGCCGACACCGGGAAGTACCCGGAGGAGGAGTTCGGCCCCGCCTACCAGCCGCAGAAGCTCTACTACAACCAGGGCTTCAACCGCCCGCGCACCGAGGCGCTGCACAACGCCCTGCTGGAGCGGGGCATGGAGTCGCCGTACGGGGACTGGCTCAAGCGCTGGGCGGAGTTCGAGCGCGCCGAGCGCACGCTGACCACGCACATCCCGTGCGCGGAGTTCTTCGAGATCCGTGACAAGGCGCTGATCGCCCACGCCACGCAGATCGACCCCGACGGCGGCTGGTTCAAGGTCCCGATGGAGATCCAGAAGGAGGTCTGGCCGACGGAGGAGTACGAGCTCGCGAAGTCGCTCGTCGATACCGCCCTCCCCGAGGACGACCTCTTTGCGGGCATCCGCGACAATGCCTGACATGAGCGCAAGCGTGAGCCTGGCAATGACGCACCTCGTCCCCCTCGCCAAGGAGGTCGACGAGAACAAGGTCACCCCCGGCGTCCTCGGATTCATCGTCTTCGCGGTGATGGCCCTGGCGATCTGGGGGCTGATGAAGTCCATGAGCAAGCACATGGGCAAGGTCGATTTCGCTGAGACGGAGAAAGCTGAGGTCAGCGCTCCGGCCAGGGCGAATGCGCCGTCAGGCTCCGAGACCCGCCAGTCCGAGAATGGCGACTAGGTAGAGATAACTAGAGATTTCTAGTGGCCCGTCTGGGCTTCTCGGTAAGATCATCTCCCATTTTTCTCCCATGGGAAACCTCCCCGCGTGGGGCGGCTGGCGCGCTTCGGATCGCGGGTGCCGACCGCCCCGCCCGGTCGTGACCTTCGCTGGTGGCCGCTCCCGAACCTTCGCTCTGGGGTGGTGTGTGCGTCCGAGAACCTGGACACTGTCGGCGGACAGGCGAGGACGCGCAGAGTGGGAGGTGATCGCCGTGGCATCTCACGCCGACGGGCGGCGCATGGATCTTTCCGACCTTGTGCGCCGACGCAAGGAGGAACTCGGGCTCAGCTTCCGTGCGCTCGCTGCGGCCTGCGTCGACCCGCAGCAGAAAGAGCTCGGGCCGCTCTGGGGGCGCACCACGCTCGACACCCTGTCCCAGGGCGGCAAGGTCAAGCCCCCTCTGCTCCACGAAATCCGGGCCCTGGCTCATGGTCTTCAGCTTCCCCTCGGGCTGGTGCAGGAGGCCGTCGGGAGCCAGTTCCACGGAATCGACACCGTATGGAGCGAAGAGGGCGACGTCCGCGCCCTGGTCGAGGGGTACCGCGAGATGTCCCCCGAAGATCAGGCCGAGGTGCGCGCGTTCATCGAGGCCCGGCGCACGGCTGGGCGTGGCTGAAAACTTTCCCCCTCAACTCGGTTGCTGTGCACGCCAGTTGGCCTGCGGGTAATTACTCAGTGTGTCTAACCTATTGGCCGAAAGTGACCGCTGGTGCATCATGGCACTCCGCCTGGGGGCGCCGACCATTGGTGATCCACTGCATCCCTGCTCGGCGTGAGTCGGAATGCGTGGTTGCAGGAGGCCGTATGCCGAACCACTACACAGTCGTCTACCACCTGGATGTGTTCGGGCGCATTCCGCCCGGCCAGCTCGCGCATGCTGAAGACCACGACGGCGGCTGGATGGACGTCTACCTGCACCCCGCCCACGTCGCCCCCGAGTTTGTCCGGGAACTTAATCGCGTCTTGCGCCACCACATCGGCAGCGGCTTGTGGCAGCAGTACAGGACAGATGACGGGCAAGCCCAAGAGCCGGCCCAGGGCCTGGATATCGCGCAGTCGCGATGGGAACTCGTGGACACGCTGCCTGCCGGGCGCCACCTCCTCGTGCTGGACGAGGACAAGCTCTCGGTTGTGTACATTCGCCGCAGCTCCTGCACTGAGGAGTTCATCGAAGCGAAGAACGAGATGCTGCGGCACCTCGCTGGTGACGGTCTGTGGCGCCAGTACTGGGACCAGCGCGGCTACCAGTCTGGGCCAGTCAAGGCGCCACCCTCCCTCGTCACGCCGCCGCGCCTGCCCGTGCTCGTGTAACGGCGTATGACAGCGCCCCCCGGCCCTTGAGGCCGGGGGGCGCTGCTGCTCTGCCCTGAGCCTGGGAGCCCGAGCAGTACGCGGAGGAGGACCACCGCCGCCGCGAGGCCGCCGAGTCCCGCAACCAGGG
>NZ_JBEXCS010000141.1:0-16885 GCF_040605395.1 Streptomyces sp. NPDC005648
AGCCGGCCCATCGTGGACTTGCCGCAGCCCGACTCGCCCACGACGCCGAGGGTCTCGCCCTGCCGTACGGCCATTGGTGTAAGCCTCTGACGCCGTTGACATGGGAAATCACCTGTCCCTGGGCATGATTGACGGATCGTCGGCCAGCGGGTAACACAGACCCACGCTCGGCCCTGCACGCCCCGTCACGCTCGTCCGTCCCAGGAGGCTGCATTGCGAGGAAACGTCACCGCTCCCCCGTCCACACCCGGCCACAGACGCGCCCGGAGAACCGCCGGCGCCCTCGCCTCGACGGCCCTGCTGCTGCCGCTGCTGGGCGCCGCCCCGACGGCGGGCACGGACGCCCCGTCCGCGAGCGCGCTGCAGCGGGCGTTCGCCGCGGCGTCCGCCGAGTACCACGTCCCCCAGAGCGTCCTGCTCGGCGTCTCCTATCTCCAGTCCCGCTGGGACGCGCACGGGGGCGCCCCGAGCGTGTCCGGCGGCTATGGCCCGATGCATCTCACCGACGCCCGCAGCGCCCTGGCGGAAACGTCTCATCACAGCGAGGGCACGGAGGACGCCCGCGGCGACGGCGCCCGCCCCGCCCTGCACCCCGAGGTGAAGCCGCCCTCGGACACCCGTCTCCCGGCCCGGCTCAGGACCCTGCCGAGGGCGTCCGCGCTGACCGGTGTCCCGGCGGAGCGGCTGCGCAGCGACCCGGCAGCGAACGTGGCGGGCGGCGCCGCGCTGCTCGCCGCCGCGCAGCGGGAGCTGGGCGAGCCGCTGAGCGCCGACCCGGCGAACTGGTACGGCGCGGTGGCCCGCTTCTCCGGCGCCGACGACACGGCGACGGCGGCCGCGTACGCGAACGACGTCTACGACGTGATCCGCACCGGTGAGGAGCGCACCACCGACGCCGGGCAGCGGGTCGCGCTGGCGGCGCGGCCGGGTCTGGTGCCCGACACCGCGCAGATCGGGGAGACGGGCCTGCGCAGTGTCTCCGCCGCCGGCACGGAGTGCCCGAAGTCGGTGTCCTGCGAGTGGATCCCGGCGCCGTACCAGGAGTTCGGGGACAACGACTACGGCAACCACGACCTGGGCGACCGTCCGGTCTCGCAGAGCATCAAGTACATCGTCGTCCATGACACGGAGGGCGCCTGGAACGGTGTGCTGAAGCTGGTCCAGGACCCGACCTATGTGTCGTGGAACTACTCCATCCGCTCCACGGACGGTCTCGTCGCCCAGCATGTGAAGGCCAAGGACGTGGCCTGGCACGCCGGCAACTGGTACATCAACGCCAAGTCGATCGGCATCGAGCACGAGGGCTTCCTCGCCTCGCCGGACGCCTGGTACACGGAGGCGATGTACCGCTCGTCGGCGCGGCTGGTGCGCTACCTCGCGGCCAAGTACCGCATCCCGCTGGACCGCCAGCACATCCTGGGCCACGAGAACGTGCCGGGGCCGACGACCTCGGCCATCCCCGGTATGCACACCGACCCCGGGCCGTACTGGGACTGGCGGCACTACTTCGCGCTGCTGGGACACCCCGTCGAGGCGACCGGCAGCGGCAAGAGCGGGCTGGTCACCATCCGGCCGGACTACGCCGGGAACCGGCCGACGTACACGGGCTGCGTCACCTCGGGGCAGCCGTGCGCGGCGCACGGTTCGAGCGAGGTGCGGCTGTACTCCGACCACGACGAGAAGTCGGCGCTGATCAAGGACATCGGTCTGCACAAGGGCGCCGACTCGACGATCGACGTCAACGACGTGGGCTCGCGGGTCTCGACCGGGCAGCAGTACGCCGTCGCGGGGCACTGGGGCGACTGGACGGCGATCTGGTACCTCGGGCAGAAGGCCTGGTTCCGCAACCCGAAGAAGCACCCGACGGCGGTGCCGGCCTCCGGCCTGGTCGTGACGCCCAAGGCGGGCCTCGACAGCGTCCCGGTCTACGGCCGCGCCTACCCGGAGGCGGCCGCGTATCCGGCGGCAGTGCCGGTGCAGGCGGTGTCCCCACTGCCGTACACGCTGCCGAAGGGGCAGAAGTACGTGGTCGGTGACGAGATGCCCGGCGAGTACTACTACGCGGTCACCTTCAGCACCGACTCGCACCGTGTCGTGGTCGGCAAGGACCTGTACTACGAGATCCAGTTCGGCCACCGGGTCGCGTTCGTGCGCGCCGCGGACGTGGACGTGCGGGCCCGCCGGTAGGGGCGAGGGCCGCCGGCCGCCGGATCAGCCCTGCTGGAAAAGCTCCGCCGGGAGCGGCTTCAGCAGGGCGTACAGGTCGTCGGTGATGGGGCGGTCCCAGGCGGCGATGGTCACCAGGACGTTGTCACTGCGGTCGAACTGGACGCAGGAGATCCGGCTCTCGGAGAGCTTGAGACGGCGGACGATCAGCAGGTTGTCGCCCTGCATCACCGGCATGTCCTCCACTCCCACGACCGTCACCTCCTCCTCGTTCTCCAGCGCGAGCAGCAGCTGGGCGACCTCGAAGGGGATCTCGTCGTCGGCGACCTCGCGGGCCGGGGAGCCCTCGGGAAGGTTGCCGATGATCATCGCGGGGCCGCGGCCGCCGAAGAGGTCGTAGCGCAGGAAGACGCCCTGGCAGGAGCCGTCGGGGGCGGGGAGCAGACCGGCGCCGAGGTTGCCGGGCCAGTCGCCCGGGTCCATGGCCAGGACGTCGAAGTCGGGGCCGGCGGGGGTGGCGCTGCGGCGGCGGAGGAACGACATGCGCCCATGGTAATGGGCCGACGGGTGGTGCCGCGGCTGCGGGTCGGTACGGACCGGCCGCGCTCACGCGGCGCAGCCACGCGTCGACACGGCCCCCGGGAAGGCGTCACGCTCAGCCCTGCCTCAGCGCCCCCGGCAGACCGGTGATCTCCGTGCCCGTCTTTCGGTAGACCGCGGAGAGCAGGCGCACCGCCATGGGCTCGTCGATGCGCATCTCCGTCGCGATCTCCGCTTCGGTCCGGCCCTCGGCCGCGAGGTTCGCCGCCGTGCGTTCCCGGGTCGTCAGGGTGTCCGTCTCCGTGCTGTGCAGGCGCCGTGGGCGCAGGCCCGCCGCCGCCAGTTCGTCGCGGGCCGTCTCCACGAGGCCGTCCGCGTTGCACTGGACCGCCGCGTCCAGGCCCCGGTAGAGGTGTTCGGCGGCTTCCCGGGGGCGGCCGGTGCGGCGCAGTTCCGTGCCGAGACGGACGAGGGAGCAGGCGAGTTCGTAGGCGGCGGGGGAGCGTTCCAGGTGGGCCACGGACTCCTCCAGGTATTTCACGCGGGCGGAGCCCGAGGAGACCTCGGCGGCGGTGCGCAGGGCCTGGCCGATGGCGGACGGGGTGCCGAACTGGCGGGCGCGGGCCAGCGCTTCGAGGGCGGTGGTGACCGCGCGTTCGGGGGTGTCGTGGGCCTCGGCGCGGGCCAGGTGGAGCTGCCAGGGGCACCACGCGGGATTGCGGATGCCGCGCGGGTCCAGACGGCGGCCCGCCGCGGACAGCTCTTCGGCCGCTTCCTTGTGCAGGCCCCGGGCCAGCAGGAGTTCGCCGCGCACGGTCTGGGCGTCCGGGAAGACGACGGCGGCCGGGAACGGGGAGGTGAAGGAGTAGTCGCCGGCGGTCCGTGCGGCCTCGGCGACCCGGCCCCGGGCCAGCAGGACCTCGATGAGGATGCCCACGGCGTACCAGTGGGCGGGGGTGCCGGGGCCGACGCGTTCGGCCAGGCGCAGGCCCGCGCGGACGAAGTCCTCGGCCTCCGCGAGACGGCCGCGCCGGTAGCGGACGTAGGCGAGGAGGGTGTAGCCGAAGGAGAGGTGGGCGCCTCGCCAGCCCTGGCGTTCGAAGTCGGCGATACCCGCCGCGAAGAGCTCCTCGGTGCGGCCGGGGCGGTCGGCGTACATGAAGGCGAGGGCGACCAGCACGGGGACCTCGAAGCCGCGGTCGGCTTCGGCCCAGCCGAGGCCGCCGACGAGGGCGCGCTCGGCGTGGTGGAGGGCGATGTGGGCGGGCTCGCCGCGCAGGACGGCGTCCCAGGTGCGCAGGCCGATGATGTACCGCTCGGTGAGGTCGCGGCCCTGGAGGCGGTCGGCGAGCTTGGCGAGGCGGCGGGAGCGCGAGGGGTGGTCGGGTTCGTCGGCGCGGAAGGCGTCCCACATGAACTGTTCCGCGACCATGCGCAGCCGGACGCGGGCGTCGTCGGTGACGGGGATCTCGCGGGCGAGGGTGTCGGAGGCCTCGGCGAGGCGGTCGCTGTGGGCGAGGACCTGGGAGAGCCGGTAGACGATGTGGTGGCGAAGCCGGGGGTCCGCGATGGGTTCCTCGAGGGCCGCGCGCAGGTGGTTGACCGTGGTGGCGGGCTCGGTGAGGAGGGAGGCGGAGCCGAGCTCGTGGAGGACGGCCGCCCGGTCCTCGTAGGGCGGGGGTTCGCGCAGGGCGCGGGCGAGGTAGCTGCGGGCCGCGTCGGGGGCGCCGGCCCGGAGGGTCTCCTCGGCGGCGGCGCGCAGTTGCTGGACGACCCAGGTGTCGCCCTCGGGGTGGGTCTCCAGGAGGTGGCGGGCGGCGGCGGAGGGGCCCTGGCCGGCGTTGATCACGCACCAGGCGGCCTGGCCGTGCAGGGCGACGCGGACGCCGGGCGGGATGGCCCGGTAGACGGCGGTGGCGATCAGCGGGTGGACGAACTCCAGGGTCTCGGCACCGGTGAGAATGCGGGCGCCGCGCAGGGCGTCGGCCGCGTCGGCGGCCTCCTCGTGGCCGAGACCGGCGACCGCGGCGGCGAGCTGGGGGTGGATCTCGGTGCCCAGGACGGCGCAGGCCCAGGCGAAGCGGACGGTGGAGGTGCCGAGCCGTTCGAGGCGGGCGACGAGGCCGCTGCCCTTGACCGCGGCGGCGAGGTCGCGCAGCAGATGGGCGCTGTTCTCGGTCGGGGAGAGACCGCGATCGCGCATCTTGGCGACCAGTTCGACGGTCTCGAAGGGGTTTCCGGCGGTGACGGCCCAGCACTCGCGGCAGAACGCGTCGTCGGCGTGCGCCCCGAGCCCCTCCCGGATCAGGCGCCCCACGGCGGCGGCGCTGAGCGGCTCGAGGTCGAGGGGGCGTCCGCCGGCCCGGCCCGGCAGTCCCCTGAACGACTCGGCGTGGTCCGGGAGTTCGTCGGGGCGGTAGGCGACGACCACCAGCAGCGGGAGCTGTTCGGCGCGGGGCGCGAACGCGGCCAGCCAGCGCAGGGATTCGGGGTCCGCCCAGTGCGCGTCGTCGAGCACGAGGACCATCGGGGCGCGCAGCGCGGCGAGATGGGTGAGCACCCAGTCCAGGCCGTCGCGCAGGCCCTGTTGGTCCGGCGGGGCGGCCGCGGTGGGTGCGCACAGGCCGAGGGCGGGGCCCACGATGTCGTACCAACTGCCCAGCGAGGCACGGAGATCGGTCTCCGCGGCGCCGGCGAACTGGGGTTGCAGCAGCTGGCGGGCGACATGGAAGGCGACGCGCTGTTCCTGGTCGCCGCCGCGGGCGGAGAGCACGGTGCAGCCCCGCGCGGCGGCGAGCCGGCGGACCTCGGCGAGCAGGGTGGTCTTGCCGATGCCGGCCCGCCCGGCGAAGGCGAGCAGGGCGCCGCGCGGCCGGTCGGGCGGCTCGGCCCCGTTCGGGCGCAGACCGGTCAGCGTGGCCAACGCCTCGTCGACGGCAGCGAGTTCGCTCTCGCGCTCGAAGAGGATCCTTCTGCTCCGTGCGATGCGCTGCACCATGGAAACCCCCCGTCACGGTGGCCGGCCCGCGCGGGGAGCAGGTGCGCACCGTGACCTACAGGCACCTCAGCGTACGCCCGCGAAAGGCCCCGTGCCCCCGGTTACGGGCACTGACGATGGAACGTGTTCCAGAGGTCTGCGTGGTGCCGTTCGCGGTGGCGGGCGGCCCGTGCCCGGTTGCCGCGCGAGAGCCTGCGCCACTCCTGTGGTGGGTGCGTTCTGAGGAAGCGGCGGACGCGGCACGGAGCGTGGCGGGTGCGCGGCTCCTGCCGATGGGGGCTCGGGGGAAAGCCGCGCGCGGCGTGCGCGCGGGGCCCCGCGGGGTCCTCGGTCTCCTCTGGCTGCCGGTGAAGAGCCGGCGCAGGCGATTGCAGTGGCCCTTACGGGAAAGGGCCGGCGCAAGCGGCTGCCGTGGCCCTTCCGAGGGGGGCTGGCGCAAGGGGTTGCCGTTGCCCTGCCGGGGAAGGGCCGGCGCAAGCGGCTGCCGTGGCCCTTCCGAGGGGGGCTGGCGCAAGGGGTTGCCGTTGCCCTGCCGGGGAAGGGCCGGCGCAAGCGGCTGACGTTGCCGTTCCGAGGAGGGCCGGCGCAACCGGCTGACGTTGCCCTTCCGGGGAAGAGCCGGCGCAACCGGCTGACGTTGCCCTTCCGGGGAAGAGCCAGCGCAACCGGCTGACGTTGCCCTTCCGAGGAGGGCCGGCGCAAGCGGATGCTGGGGCCTTGCTCCGTGGTCGGCTCAGTCGTCCGGCGGTGTCGGGGGGATCACCGCGACCGGGCTTGCCGCGTGGAGCAGGACCGCCTGGGTGACCGAGCCGATCATCCGGGCCGGGGCGAGGAGACGGCGGCGGTGGCGGCCGACCACGACCAGGTCGGCGTCCCTGGAGGCGGCGACCAGGAGGCCGGCCGCGTCGCCCGGCATCGCGTAGGCCTCGGCCCGTACCCCGGGGTGGGCCTTGCGGTGCGGGGCGAGGAAGCCCTCGGCGAGGGTCCAGGTCTCGTTCTCCACGGCACCCTGGTCGATCATCTCCGGCACGAGTTCGCCGGGCATGGCCCAGGACTGCAGCGGCCAGGCGTAGGCGGCGATCACCTGGAGCCGGGCACCGCGCAGTGCGGCCTCGGTGAAGGCGAAGGAGAGGGTCGCCTCGTCGGGGCTGTCCGTCTGGAGGCCGACGACCACGCGCGGGCCCGGCTCGGTGGGCGCGTCGCCGTGGACCGCGCGTCCGGGCCGGGGCACCACGACCACCGGGCACTCCGCGTCGCGCGCGACAGCCATGCCGTTGGAGCCGAGCAGCAGACTGGCGAAGCCGCCCCGGCCGCGGGAGCCGAGTACCAACAGCTGGGCTTCGGCGCCCAGTTCGGGCAGTACGGCGGCGGGCACGCCCTCGCGGCCCAGGTACTCGACGTCCGGCGCGGGGCCCAGGCGTCCGCGCACCTCGTCCAGCACCGGATCCTCGTCCTGATCCGGCGCCCCGGCCACCAGTACGTCGGGCTGGGCCCAGGCGGCGTACTGCCGCACATGCACCACTCTCAGTGGCACGCCGCGTCCCCGGGCGGCCGCGAGGGCCCAGTCCAGGGCCCGCAGGCTGTCGTCCGAACCGTCGACCGCCGCGATGACGGGCAGGGTGCTCATCCGTTCCTCACCTCCGGAGTACGACCTTCCCCCGGGGGCCAGCCTCACTCAGGCGCCGGCCCCAGGGGCTGCTCAAGGTCGCGTGTCCGGAGAACGGGGGGCACACACCCCCCGTCCGGCACACCCCCGGGGGTTCACGTCAGGTCGAACTCGCCCTCCCTCGCGCCGGACACGAACGCGCCCCACTCCGCCGGTGTGAAGATCAAGGAAGGGCCTTCCGGCCGGCCGCTGTTGCGCATGGCGATGAATCCCTCGACAAAGGCGATCTGGACATCCCCCAGGCCACGGCTGCTCGAGTGCCAATCGGCGTTGCTGAGGTCCAGCTCGGGCTTGTCCCAGCCCGCGAGCGGATGCTGCTGGATGGTGCTCTCGGCCACGTCCGTGCTCCTCCCGATGCGTCGTCCGCGGCCAGCCTAGCGATCGATTTCCCAAGCCGACAGGCCACGTGAGGGGGACCTTTGCGGAGCCGGTCAGGACCGCGGCGGTTCGCTGCCCACGAGCCACATGGAGAAGAACTGCGATCCGCCGCCGTAGGCGTGCCCGAGCACCCGGCGGGCGCCCTCCACCTGGTGTTCTCCGGCCTGTCCGCGCGCCTGCAGCGCCGCCTCCGCGAAGCGGATCATGCCGGAGGCGCCGATGGGATTGGTCGACAGGACGCCGCCCGACATGTTGACGGGAAGATCGCCGTCCAGTTCGGTCACCCCGGCCTCGGTCAGCTTCCAGCCCTCGCCCTCGTCGGCGAAGCCGAGGTTCTCCAGCCACATCGGCTCGTACCAGGAGAACGGCACATACATCTCGACCGCGTCGATGTCCCGGCGCGGGTCGGCGATCCCGGCCTGCCGGTACACATCGGCCGCGCAGTCCTTCCCGGCCTGCGGGGAGACGGCGTCCTTGCCCGCGAAGAGGGTCGGTTCGCTGCGCATGGCACCGCCCAGCATCCAGGCGGGCGGCCGGGGCGCCCGGGCCGCGCCCGCCCGGTCGGTGAGCACCATCGCGCAGGCGCCGTCCGAGGACGGGCAGGTCTCCGAGTAGCGGATCGGGTCCCACAGCATCGGGGAGGCCTGGACCTTCTCCAGGGTGATGTCGTGCTCGTGCAGATGCGCGTACGGGTTCTTGAGCGCGTTGCGCCGGTCCTTGTACGCCACCAGCGAGCCGACGGTGTCGGGTGCGCCGCTGCGTCGCATGTACGCGCGCACATGCGGGGCGAAGAATCCGCCGGCCCCGGCGAGCAGGGGCTGCTGGAAGGGGATCGGCAGGGACAGGCCCCACATGGCGTTCGACTCGGACTGCTTCTCGAAGGCCACGGTCAGCACGGTCCCGTGCACCCGGGAGGCGACCAGGCCCGCGGCCACCAGCGCGGTGGAGCCGCCGACCGATCCGGCGGTGTGCACCCGCAGCATCGGCTTGCCGACCGCGCCGAGCGCGTCGGCGAGGTACAGCTCGGGCATCATGACGCCCTCGAAGAAGTCGGGCGCCTTGCCGATGACGACGGCGTCGATGTCGGCCCAGGTCAGCTCGGCGTCGTCGAGCGCCCGCCCGGCGGCCTCCCGCACCAGCCCCGCGATCGACACGTCCCGCCGGGCCGCCACATGCTTGGTCTGGCCGATCCCTACGACGGCCACGGGCTCCTTGCTCATCGCGGATCCCCTTCGAGTACGGCGACCAGGTTCTGTTGCAGACACGGGCCGGACGTGGCGTGGCCGAGCGCCCGGTCGGACTCGCCCCGGTGGATGCCGGCGGCGGCCTCCCCGATACGGATCAGGCCCGCGGCCATCATCGGGTTGGCGGCGAGCGCCCCGCCGGACGGATTCACCCGCACGCCGTCGTCGAGGCGGAGGGCCTTGCGCAGCACGACCTCCTGCGAGGTGAAGGGCGCGTGCAACTCGGCCGTGTCGACGGGCCGTTGGAAGGCACCGGCCTTCTCGGCGGCGAGCCGCGCGGAGGGGGAGTCGGTGAGATCGCGCACCCCGAGCGAGTGGGCCTCGATGCGATGGTCGATGCCGCGGATCCAGGCGGGCCGCGCACACAGGTCCCGGGCCCGCTCCCCCGCCGCGAGAACGACGGCGGCGGCCCCGTCCCCGATGGGCGGACAGTCCCCGGTGCGCAGCGGCCGTACCAGATAGTCGCCCTGTGGCACCGAACCCCGCAGCTGGGCATGGGAGTTGGCGGTCGCGTCCTGCCGGCTGCGGGCGGCGACCGCGGCGAGCGCGGGCTCGTCGGTGTCGCCCGCGTCGATGAGGGCCTGCGCCTGGAGGGCGGCGAGGGCGACGGAGTCGGGCCACAGGGGCGCCACGTAGTACGGGTCGAGCTGCCGGGTGAGCACATCACGCACCGAGCCCGGGGAGGACTTGCCGTACGCGTAGACGAGCGCGGTGTCGGCGTCCCCCGTCAGCAGCTTGGTCCACGCCTCGTACAGCGCCCACGCCCCGTCCATCTCGACGTGCGACTCGGAGATCGGCGGCCAGGCGCCCACACCGTCGAGGGCGAGGGTGAAGGAGAAGGCGCGGCCGGCCAGGTAGTCGCTGGAGCCGGAGCAGGTGAAGCCGATGTCGGCGGTCCTCAGGCCGGTCTGTTCCAGTACGTCGTGCAGGACCGGCATCAGCATCTCCACCTCGGAGAGCTCGTCGGTGGTGCGCCGGTGGTCGGTCTGGGCGAAGGCGACGACCGCGATGTCACGCGTCACAGCAGCTCCTTGTAGGTGTCGTACTCCGCGTCGGGTTCGCCGGTGGGCCGGTAGTGGTCGGGGTAGCGGGCGCCTTCGGTCCACACGGCCTCGACCCGCAGTCCCATGCGCACCTGGCCGTAGGGGATGCCGCCGATACGGCCGTGCAGGGCGAGGTCCGCGCCGTCGAGGGCGATGTGGGCGTAGACGTACGGGACTTCGATGTCGAGGTTCTTCGCCTTGATGTTGACGATGCAGAAGGTGGTGACCGTGCCGCGTGGTCCGACCTCGACCTGTTCCGAGGTGGCGACACCGCAGGTGGGGCAGGCGCCGCGGGGCGGGACGTACACCTTGCGGCACGAGGGGCAGCGTTCGCCGACGGTGCGGCGGTCGGCGAGCGCCTGGATGTACGCGGACTGGGCGCGGCCCGGGGAGTAGGTGTAGTCGAGCCGGGCGGGTGCCACGATGCCGGTGATCGGCTCCTCGAACTCCCCCGTGTGAACGGTGACTTCGGTGTCGTCGCCGTCGTACGGCTCGAAGCAGGCGATGTCGGTGATGGCGCCGCCCCGCTCCTCGGCCCAGCGGACCCGGACCCGCATGCCGGTGCGTACGGCCTCGGGGCCGGGGGCGTCGAGGGCGTGCAGCAGGGCGGTGTCGGCGCCGTCGAGGCGGACCAGGACCCAGGCGAAGGGGGTGCTGAGGGGCTGGCCGCGACGGGGTTCGTGGTTCCAGGCCCAGGTGGTGACCGTGCCGGTGGAGGCCACGGACACGAGGTCGCGCAGCTCGTCGGCGGTGACGGGGTCGTACTCGACGGGCGGGACGAGGGTGCGCCCGTCGGTGGTCTTCACCCCCAGGACGACCCGCTCGCGCAGCCCGGTCAGAAACGCGCTCTGGACCGGGCCCACGGAACGGGTGAAGGGGAACTCGACGGCGAGGGGGGCTTTGAGGACTTCGGGCATGCCCGGTCTCCTTCGGTTTAGGCGCGCTTGTAGACGGGCGCCCGCTTCTCGGCGAAGGCGCGAGCACCTTCCTTCGCGTCGGCGGTGTCGAAGATCGGCCAGCCGCGCTTGAGTTCGGAGGCGAGACCGTCCGTCTCCGTCATCTCGGCGGTCTCGTAGACGGACGCCTTGATGGCCTCCACCGCCAACGGGCCGCAGGCGTTGACCAGTTCGGCGATCTCCAGGGCCTTGGCGAGGGCCGTGCCGTCCGGGACGACATGGCCGACCAGGCCGATGTCCGCGGCCTCCCGGGCGGAGTACGGGCGGCCGGTGAGCAGCATCTCCAGGGCATGGGTGCGTGGGATCTGCCGTTGCAGCCGGACCGTCGACCCGCCGATCGGGAAGAGCCCGCGTTTGACCTCGTAGAGCCCGAACGTCGCCGACTCCCCCGCGACCCGGATGTCGGTGCCCTGGAGGATCTCGGTGCCGCCCGCCACGCAGTGGCCCTCGACCGCGGCGATCACCGGTTTGCGCGGGCGATGGTGGCGCAGCAGCGCCTTCCAGTGCAGGTCCGGGTCGGCCTTGAGGCGGTCCCGGTACCGCTCGCCGTCCGGGCCCCGTCCGGCCAGGGCCTTGAGGTCCATACCGGCGCAGAACGAGCCGCCCGCGCCGGTCAGCACGATCGAGCGGACCTCGTCGTCCTCGTCCGCCTCCAGCCAGCCGTCGTGGAGACCGACGAGCATCGGCAGCGAGAGCGCGTTCTTGGCTTCGGGCCTGTTGAGCGTGAGCACCAGTGTGGCGCCTTCGCGCTCCACGGTGAGGTGTTCCGTCCCACCCATGGCCATCTCCCCTCTCCTGGAACGAGAACAGGTTGCAGTAGCCGGGGAGGCACTTCAAGAGTTTTCTGACAGTCAGTCAGATTTCTTCGCGCGAACCCTTCCCAGTTGCCGTGCCCTTTGCTCTGATGACCGGCGAACCGACGGATGCGTCGTGCCTGTCATGGCTGCCGGGGTCAGGAGGAGCGGTGGAGTACAACCTTGCGGACCTGTTCGAGTCGGTCGTCGACGTGGTGCCCGACCGTGAGGCCCTGGTGTACATCGACCACCCGGGGACGGGTGCGGAACGGCGGCTGACCTACGCCGAACTGGACGCGGCGGCGAACCGTGTCGCCCACCATCTGATCGACGCCGGGCTGCGCCCGGGCGAGCATCTCGGGCTGCACCTCTACAACGGCATCGAGTACCTGCAGACGGCCTTCGGCTGCCTGAAGGCACGGGTCGTCCCGGTCAACGTCAACTACCGTTACGTGGAAGACGAGTTGGTCTATCTGTACCGGGACGCCGATCTGGTGGCGCTGGTCTTCGACGCCGAGTTCGACGGACGGGTGGCGGCCGCGCTGCCCCAGTGTCCGAAGATGCGGCATCTCGTGCGGGTGGGCGGTGCCGGCGAGGGCGTCCCGGGCGCGGTGCCCTTCACCGAGGCGGAGGCGGCCGGTTCACCGGAGCGCGGGTTCCCCGCGCGGTCGGGTGACGACCAGTTCATCATCTACACCGGCGGCACGACCGGGATGCCGAAGGGTGTGATGTGGCGTCAGGAGGACCTGTTCTTCTCGGGGCTGGGCGGTGGTGCGCCGACCGGTGAGCCGGTGAAGCGGCCGGAGGAGCTCGCCGAGCGGGTCGCCGCCGGGGGCTCCGGAATCACCTTCTTCCCCACTCCCCCGCTGATGCACGGCACCTCGACGCTCACCTCGTTCATCGGCTTCAACTTCGGGCAACGGGTGGTGATCCACCGGAAGTTCGTGCCCGAGGAGGTGCTGCGGACGGTCGAGAAGGAGAGGGTCACCAGCATGTCGCTGGTGGGCGACGCGATGCTGCGGCCGCTGATCGACGCGCTGGCCGGCCCCATGAAGGGCACGGACTGCTCGTCGGTGTTCAACGTGTCGTCCTCCGGCGCGATCATGTCGGAGACCGTGCGGCACCAGTTCCAGGAACTGCTCCCGAACGCCATGCTGCTCAACAACTACGGTTCCACGGAGTCCGGCTTCAACGGTACGGCCACGAACGACTCGGGCGCCGGGCAGAGCTTCCGCATCCGCGTCAACTCCCGCACCCAGGTGGTCGATCCCGCCACCCATGAGCCGGTGGCGGTGGGCGAGGTGGGGCGGGTGGCGCAGTGCGGCCATGTCCCGCTCGGCTACTACAACGACCCGAAGAAAACCGCCGAGACGTTCTTCGAGAAGGACGGCGAGCGGTGGGTGCTGCTCGGGGACATGGCGACGGTGGACGAGGAGGGCGTGGTCACCGTTCTGGGGCGGGGCTCGCAGTGCATCAACACCGGCGGCGAGAAGGTGTACCCGGAAGAGGTCGAGCAGGCCCTCAAGTCCCATCCCGACGTGTACGACGCGCTGGTAGCCGGGGTGCCCGACGCGCAGTGGGGAAACCATGTGGCGGCGGTGGTGCAGCTGCGCGCGGGAGCGCCGCGTCCCTCCCTGGACGACGTCCAGACGTTCTGCCGCACACATCTCGCCGGGTACAAGATTCCGCGGCAGCTGGTGATCACCGAGGCGATACGGAGGTCGCCCAGCGGCAAGGCGGACTATCGGTGGGCCAAGGAGGTCGCGGTAGCGGCGGACCAGTAGCGAACGGCCGGAACCAGGGTGCGGGCAGCGGGGCGGCAAGGACCGGGCGTACTCTTTTGCGCGCGGTTGACCCGGGGTGTTTGAACGGTGGGTGACGTGGGGCCGTACGCGAGGTTGGCGGCCCTGGACCCGTACCTGGTCCGCCGTGCCATCAGCTGTTTCGCACGGAAGGACCTTCGGGTGTCGCACCTCACGCCCCCTCGCCCACTGCCGGAGACGGACGCGGCCCCGGACACCGACGCGCCGGACGGGCCCACCGCCGAGGAGGCCCGGCCCGCGCCCGGGGTGCCGGCCGCCGAGGACATGGGCGACGCATCCGCCTCTGCTCCTGACTCCGCCCCCGCCCGGCCCGGCTGGTTCGGCTGGCGGCGGCGTTATCCCCGTGCCGCGAGTGCCGTGCGGGTCGGTACGAGTGTGCTGGCCGGTGTGCTGGTGTTCGTCGTGCTGCTCGTGCCCAACCGGCTGGACGAGATCTACCTCCGGTCGTTCTTCCGCCTCCCGGTCGAGGGGATCTTCCTCGCGGCCGTCCTGCTCGTCCTGCCGGCGAAGGCACGGCGGATCACGGCCGTCGTGCTGGGCACGTTCCTAGGGCTGTCCGGGATTCTGAAGTGCCTCGACATGGGCTTCCGGCAGACTCTCGCCCGGCCGTTCGACCTGGTCTTCGACTGGGGTCTGCTGAGCGACGGGGCGGACTGGGTGAAGGACTCGTTCGGCCGCTCCGGCGAGTTGCTGGCGATCGTCGGCGTGATCGTCCTGGTCGTCCTCGTACTGGTGCTGACCGCGCTCGCGGTGGCACGGCTGGCGGACGTGCTGGCCGGCCATCGCCCCGTTGCCGTGCGGAGCACGCTGGTGCTGGGCACCGCGTGGATCATCTGCTTCACCATGGGTGTGCAGTTCGGCGGTGTCACGGTCGCCACCAAGGGCTACAGCCAGTACCTCGCCAACCGGGTGCAGTACGTCCGCGACGGTCTCGGGGACGCCGATGTCTTCAAGAAGCAGATGACCGTCGACGCGTTCGCCAAGACCCCGTCCGACCAGCTGCTGACCGGGCTGCGCGGCAAGGACGTGATGTTCACCTTCATCGAGAGCTACGGCCGGGTGGCGATCGACGATCCTTCGATGGCGCCGGAGATCGACAAGACGCTCCAGGAAGGCAACGCCCGGCTCAAGTCGGCCGGTTTCGCGGCGCGCAGCGGCTGGCTCAGGTCGCCCGTGACGGGCGCCGGCAGCTGGCTCGCCCACTCGACGTTCCTGTCCGGTCTGTGGATCAAGAACCAGCAGCGGTACCGGACGCTGACCACCAGTGACCGCGCGACGCTCACCAGCTACTTCCAGAAGACCGGCGCCTGGCGCACGGTCGGCATCGTGCCGGGTGTGCGCAAGTCCTGGCCCGAGGGCAAGTACTTCGGCCTGGACCACATCTACGACTCGACGCACCTCGGGTACCAGGGTCCGTACTTCAGCTGGACGCCGGTGCCGGACCAGTTCAGCCTGGAGGCCTTCCAGAAGCTGGAGCACGGCAAGAAGAACCGTGACCCGATCATGGCGGAGATCATCCTGGCCTCCAGCCACAACCCCTGGTCCCCCATCGCCCACATGATCGACTGGAAGGACCTCGGGGACGGCAAGATCTTCTACAAGATCAAGAAGGAGGGCACCAACCCCACGGAGGTCTGGAAGAGCGCGGCGCGTGTGCGCACCGAGTACCGCAAGGCGATCCAGTACTCCCTGGACAGCCTCACCGAGTGGATGCAGCGCTACGGCGACGACAACACCGTCCTCGTCTTCCTCGGCGACCACCAGCCCGTCCCGACCGTCACCAAGGGCAGCGCCAACAGGGACGTCCCGGTCACCATCGTCGCCCGCGACCCCAAGGTCCTGGACCGTGTCTCGAACTGGGGCTGGACGGACGGCATCAAGCCCGCGGACAACGCCCCCGAGTGGACCATGAACAAGTTCCGCGACCGCTTCATGACGGCGTACGGCCCCCAGGGCGGGTGAGCCCGGCTCCGCGGCGGTTCGGTCGGGGTCTCCGGACGGCGTAACAGGACGCGCCCGGGCGCGAGGGGGTTCCTGGGGTCGCAGTGAAGGTGATCGCCGAGGTCACCGGGCCCTCGGCCGCGGCGGCGCACGTGGACGACGGCCACGACCGGTGCGCTCGTGTCGCGCGGGGTCGATGCGGGGCTGGGTGGCAGCCGGGGGCCCGCCGACTTCGAGGTGGCGGGCGGGATCGGACTGGCCGCGTTCGGAGGCGCGCTGGTCGCCGGGTGTGTCGGAAGGCGTCGGTATGAGCGGCGTGGCGTGGGGCGCGGACGGTGACGGCGGGCCTCCTGCCCTCGGCTGGGCCGTTCGGCCTGGTGGTGGCCGCCGGACCCGTCACTAGTCTCCTGCCGGCGGCGGGGTCTGCCCGTCGCCGTCCAGGAACGCGGTGACACGAGCCGTGAACCACTCGCCGTCGTCCACCCACGGGTAGTGCCCGGCGCCGGGCTGGACGGTGAACCGCGCGTGCGGGAACGCCTCGGCGGCGGCGCGGGCCAGTGCGGGGCGGGGGCCTCCGTCGAGTTCGCCGGCGAGGACCAGGACCGGAGCCGTGACCCGGGCCAGGGCGGCACGGGTCGCGGGTGGGTCGTAGGCGCCCTCGGAGCCGTAGACCGTCCCGGCGTCGTCGTTGAACTCGTCGTAGGAGCGTGCCTCGTGCGCGGCGGCGGCCTCGTCCCAACGGCCGTAGAAGAAGGGCGCGAAGGCCGGGTCGTAGTCGGCCTTTCCGGCCAGCCACCGCTCGAACAGGGGGAACGCCTCCGCGAACCACGGCTCGCCGCTTCTCGACCGCGCCGCCTCCAGCCGGTGTCCGGCGGTCGGGGCCAGGCCCAGGGCCCAGGGCGTCGCGGTCACCAGCACCAGCCGTGCCACCCGCCGCGGGAACCGGGCGGCGTAGAGCAGGGCGAGACTGCCGCCGGCGGAGTGCGCGAGCACATCCATCCGCTCCGTCCCGAGGTGGACACGCAGTGCCTCCACGTCGTCCACGAGCCGGTCGCAGCGGTACGTCGCCGGATCCGCCGGCACCGCGGAGTCCCCGGTCCCCCGCAGGTCGAGGAGCACCAGCCGACGGTGCCCGGCCAGCCCGCCCAGATCACCGAGGTAGGCGGAGGCCCGCATCGGCCCTCCGGGCAGCACGACCAGCGGCGCGCCCCGCCCGCGCAGGTGATAGGCGAGCTCGGTCCCGTCGGGTGCGATGAAGGTGGGCATGCCGCCGATCTTCGCGGCCCACGGCCCCGCCCGCAACGAAGTTCCACCAGGAGGCCGCGCGGCGGCTGCC
>NZ_JBEXCS010000142.1:0-16578 GCF_040605395.1 Streptomyces sp. NPDC005648
GTCCCGAAGGTCATCGGCCTCAAGGACGGCCACAGCGACCTGGACCGCCTCCAGCGACTGACCCTCGCCGCCCCGGAGGGCTTCCTCTTCTTCAAACTCGCGGGGCGCGACCGCCGGCCCCGGTGTCCCCGGTATTGCCGGTGTCCCCGGTATCCCTGGCGCCCGAGGGCTCAGAGAATCCTGATCTGGTCCATGCGGACACCGCCCGGGAAGTTCGGGAAGGTGTAGACGGTGTTCTTCTCGATCGGGTTGGCGGGCTGCCACTTTCCGTCGCCGTACCACTGGACGCGGTTGTTGCCGGTCGAGATCCGGTGGAGCCACATGTTGGCCCCGGTCATGTCGAACGTGCCGGCGTTGGCGAGACACCAGTCATAGGGGATGTTGCCGGAGTCGGTCGTGTGGACCGTGAGCGTCAGGAAGTCGCTCCTGCCGCACGGCACGTTGTTGATCGCGAACGCGCTCGGCGCGCTGACCGCGCTCAGCGAGGCGGTGAGCGCCAGGGTCGTCGAGGCGGCCAGGGCGGCCCGCTTGATGATGTGCTTCATGAGAATGCGCTGCCTTTCGCCGGTGACTCAGAGAATGCGGATCCAGGACGCGCTCACGCCCCCGGGGTGATTGGGCCAGGTCATGACGGTCCACTTGTTGATGCCGTCGGCGGGCTGCCACGCCGCGTCCCCGAACCACTGGACGCGGTTGTTCCCGGTCGAGATCCGGGTGATCCACGAGTTGCCGGGCAGCGGGAAGACCCCGGCGTTGGCCAGGCACAGATCGGTGTCGCCGTGGCCTGGCTGGTGGGAGGTGACCTGCACGAAGTCACTGCGGCCGCAGTCGACCTCGTTGATGGCGAACGCGCTCGGCGCGGAGACGGCGCTCAGGGCAGCCGTTAACGCCAGTGTCGTCGCCGTGGCCGAGGCAGCCCGTTTGACGATGTGTTTCATGGAGTTTCTCCACCTTCCGGAAGTCGACGGATGTCGGATCGGTCGACTGGCTATACCAACCGGCGGTGGAGCGGGTTGCATCGCTGGGGCCGCGTTCGCGGGGTCTGCCCTTTGGGGCAACCCGGGCGCCCTCGAAGCCTGCCCCCTGGACAGCAGCTGAGGTTAGGCTAACCTACATTCGAACTTGTCCGGCGGGCGCTCCGCCCCGTTCGAAAGCGGCCACACCCATGCCCAATGCCCGTGCCACCCACCTCACTCGACGCGGCATCCTCTCCGCGGGCGGCGCCCTCGGTCTCGGCGCCGTGCTCGCGGCCTGCGGGGACGACGACGCGAAAAGCGGGGGCTCGGGCAGCGGCGGGACGGCTGCCGCCAAGTCCGGCCCCTGGACCTTCAAGGACGACCGCGGCCAGACCGTGAAGGCCGACAAGGTCCCCTCGACCATCGTGGCCTTCGTCGGTGTCGCCGCCGCCCTGTACGACTACGGCATCGAGTCCAAGGGCGTGTTCGGCCCGACGAAGACCAAGGACGGCAAGGCCGACGTCCAGGCCGGCGACATGGACGTCAGCAAGCTCACCGTCCTCGGCAACGAGTGGGGCCAGTTCAACATCGAGAAGTACGCGGCCCTGGCGCCCGACGTGCTGATCTCCACGATGTTCGACGACGCCGGCACGCTCTGGTACGTCCCGGACGAGTCGAAGAAGAAGATCCTCGCCCTCGGCGCCCCGAGCGTCGGCATCTCGGTCTACGACCGTCAGCTCACCGAGCCCCTGCAGCGAATGCTGGAGCTCGCCAAGTCCCTTGGCGCGGACACCACTTCGAGCAAGGTCACCGCGGCGAAGAAGGCCTTCGAGGACGCCGCGGCACGCCTGCGCGCCGCAACCAAGGCCAAGCCGGGCATCAAGGTGCTGGCCGGTTCCGCGAGCCAGGACCTGTTCTATGTCTCCGGCTCCAACCTCTCCGTCGACCTGGAGTACTTCAAGGCCCTCGGTGTGAACTTCGTCGAGCCCTCGGAGCAGGCCAAGGCGAAGGGCGGCGGCTGGTTCGAGTCGCTGAGCTGGGAAAACGTCGACAAGTACGGCGCGGACATCATCATGATGGACAACCGCACCTCCGCCATCCAGCCCGCCGACATCACCGAGGCGACCTGGAAGCAGCTCCCCGCGGTGAAGGCGGGCCAGGTCATCGCCCGCAACCCCGAGCCGATCCTCTCCTACGACAAGTGCACCCCCCTGCTCACCAGCCTCGCCGAGGCCATCGAGAAGGCGAAGAAGGTCAGCTGACATGACTACGGCCGTAGCCGCCCCGTTCCGTTTCTTCTCCCTCCAGGTGGTACGGACGAGGCGGCTCGGGCCGTCCCTGGTCCGGGTCACCTTCACCGGCGAGGACCTGAGGCACTTCTTCTCCCACGGACGCGACCAGTCGCTGTCGCTGTTCGTGCCGCACCCCGGCCAGCCGGCACCCGTCGTGCCGATCGAGCTCGGGGACGGCTGGTGGCAGGGCTGGCGTGAACTGCCCGACGACGTACGGGCGGTGATGCGCTCGTACACCCTGCGGAGCCTGCGCCGCGATCCCGACGAGATCGACATCGACTTCGTGCTGCACACGCCCGCCGGACCCGCCTCCGCCTGGGCGGCCCGCGCGCACACCGGTGACCGGGTCCTGCTGCTCGGCCCCGCGGTCGCCGACAACCGCGCCATCCGCTTCCGCCCGCCCGAGGACGCCGACCTCACCCTGATCTGGGGCGACGAGAGCGCGCTGCCGGCCGTCGCGGCGATCCTCGAATCCCTCCCCGCCGGCGCACCGGCCCGCGTCTGGCTCGAGGTGCACGACCCCGGGAACATCCAGGACCTCACCACCGGGGCCGACGCCGAGATCACCTGGCTGGTCCGGCAGTCGGGCGGCCGGGACACGGACCGCGTCGAGAGCTCCCCCATGGCCCTCGACGCCCTCCGCGAGGCCCGGCTCCCGGCGGCCGAACGGCCGTACGTCTGGATCGCCGGTGAGTCCGGGTGCGTCAAGGCGCTGCGGCGGCACTTCGTCGGCGAGCGCGGGATCGACCGCCGGCGAGTCACCTTCGTCGGTTACTGGCGTCAGGGCATGACCGAGGAGCAACTCCGCGCCGCGGAATAGCAGTTGAGGCCGACGTGACAACCGTCACGGCACTCCCAGGTTTCCCCTTCATCAATTTAGGTTAGCCTTACCTAAGTTGATTTGCCGAGGTCGGAGGACCCCCACCATGCGCTCGCACCTGCTCAATGACACGACCGCGGAGCAGTACCGCCGCTCCGTGACCGAAGGCGTCGAGCGGGTGGCCGCGAAACTCGCCGCCACCGACCGTCCGTTCACCGGCGTCACGGTCGACGCCCTCGCTCCCGCGATCGACGCGATCGACCTCGACCAGCCGCTCCTGGACACCACGGCCGTGCTGGACGAGCTGGAGGAGGTCTACCTCCGGGACGCCGTCTACTTCCACCACCCCCGCTACCTCGCCCACCTCAACTGCCCGGTCGTCATCCCGGCCGTGCTCGGCGAGGCCGTCCTCTCCGCCGTCAACTCCTCCCTCGACACCTGGGACCAGTCGGCCGGCGGCACCCTGATCGAGCGCAAGCTCATCGACTGGACCGCCGCCCGTATCGGCCTCGGCGAGCACGCCGACGGCGTCTTCACCTCCGGCGGCACCCAGTCCAACCTCCAGGCGCTGCTGCTGGCCCGGGAGGAAGCCAAGACCGACTCCCTCGCCCGACTGCGCGTCTTCGCCTCCGAGGCCGGCCACTTCAGCGTGCAGAAGTCGGCGAAACTGCTGGGCCTGGGCCCCGACGCGGTGGTCCCCGTCCCCGTCGGCGCCGACAAGCGCATGCGGACCGTCGCCCTCGCCCATGAGCTGGAGCGCTGCCGCCGCGACGGGCTCGTCCCCATGGCCGTCGTCGCCACCGCCGGCACCACCGACTTCGGCTCGATCGACCCGCTGCCCGAAATCGCCGAGCTCTGCGCCCAGTTCGGGGCGTGGATGCACGTCGACGCGGCCTACGGCTGTGGACTGCTCGCCTCCCTGAAGCACCGGGACCGTATCGACGGCATCGAGCGCGCCGACTCGGTCACCGTCGACTACCACAAGTCCTTCTTCCAGCCGGTGAGTTCGTCCGCGGTGCTGGTCAGGGACGCGTCCACCCTGCGGCACGCGACCTATCACGCCGAGTATCTGAACCCGCGCCGCATGGTCGAGGAACGCATCCCCAACCAGGTCGACAAGTCCCTGCAGACCACCCGCCGCTTCGACGCCCTCAAGCTGTGGATGACCCTGCGCACCATGGGCGCCGACGGCATCGGCCGGCTCTTCGACGAGGTCTGCGACCTGGCCCGGGAGGGCTGGAAGCTGCTCGCCGCCGACCCCCGCTTCGAGGTGGTCGTCGAGCCCGCCCTCTCCACCCTGGTCTTCCGCTGCATCCCGGCCGCCGTCACCGAACCGGCCGAGATCGACCGCGCCAACCTCCACGCCCGCAAGGCCCTGTTCGCCTCCGGCGACGCGGTGGTCGCGGGCACCAAGGTCGGCGGCCGCCACTACCTGAAGTTCACCCTGCTCAACCCCGAGACGACGACCGACGACATCGCCGCCGTCCTCGATCTGATCGCCGGCCACGTCGAGCAGTACCTGGGAGAGTCCCTTGACCGCGCGTCCTGAAAACCCGTCCCCCTCTCGTGCGATCCACGACTTCGTGGGCATCGGGCTCGGCCCCTTCAACCTCGGTCTGGCCTGTCTCACCGAGCCCATCGAGGAACTCGACGGCGTCTTCCTGGAGTCCAAGCCGGACTTCGAGTGGCACGCGGGCATGTTCCTGGACGGCGCCCACCTCCAGACCCCGTTCATGTCGGACCTGGTCACCCTGGCCGACCCGACCTCGCCGTACTCCTTCCTCAACTACCTGAAGGAGCGCGGCCGGCTGTACTCGTTCTACATCCGCGAGAACTTCTACCCCCTGCGCGTCGAGTACGACGACTACTGCCGCTGGGCGGCGGCCAAGCTGAGCAGCGTGCGCTTCGGCACCACGGTGAGCGAGGTGACGTACGAGGACGGGGTCCACGTCGTGCGGACCACGACCGGGGACGTGTACCGAGCCCGCCACCTCGTGCTGGGCACCGGCACCTCCCCGCACCGCCCGGAGGCCGTGCGCGGTCTGGGCGGCGACTTCATCCACAACTCCCGCTACATGGAGCACAGAAGCGAGCTGTTGAAGAAGGAGTCGATCACGATCGTCGGCTCCGGCCAGTCCGCCGCCGAGATCTACCACGACCTCCTCGGCGAGATCGACGTCCACGGCTACCGGCTGAACTGGGTGACGCGCTCCCCGCGCTTCTTCCCCCTCGAATACACCAAGCTCACGCTGGAGATGACGAGTCCGGAGTACGTCGACTACTACCGGGAGCTGCCGGAGGCCACCCGCTACCGGCTCACCGACCAGCACAAGGGCCTGTTCAAGGGCATCGACGGCGATCTGATCAACGAGATCTTCGACCTGCTCTACCAGAAGAACCTCGGCGGCCCGGTCCCCACCCGACTGCTCACCAACTCGGCGCTGACCGGCGCCCGTTGGGACAACGGCACCTACACCCTCTCCTTCCGCCAGGAGGAGCAGGAGAAGGACTTCGAGATCGCGTCGCAGGGTCTGGTCCTGGCGACCGGCTACCGCTACACCGAGCCGGAGTTCCTGGCCCCGATCAGGGACCGCCTGCGCTACGACTCCCACGGCAACTTCGACATCGCCCGCAACTACGCCATCGACATCACGGGCCGGGGCGTCTTCCTCCAGAACGCCGGCGTGCACACCCACAGCATCACCAGCCCCGATCTGGGCATGGGCGCCTACCGCAACAGCTGCATCATCCGCGAACTGCTCGGCACCGAGTACTACCCGGTGGAGAAGACGATCGCGTTCCAGGAGTTCGCCGTATGACCTTCACCTTCCGCCCCCTCGACCCCCCGAAGGATGCCGGGCTCCTCCACGCCTGGGTCACCCACCCCAAGGCCGCCTTCTGGATGATGCAGGACGCCGATCCGGTGGACGTCGAGCGCGCCTACACGGACATCGCGGCCGACGAGCACCACCACGCCCTGCTCGGTCTCCAGGACGGCGAACCGGCCTTCCTGATGGAGAAGTACGACCCCGCCCACCGCGAACTGGTCGGACTGTACGAGCCGTTGCCCGGTGACATCGGCATGCACTTCCTCACTCCGCCGACCGACCGGCCCGTCCACGGCTTCACCAGGGCCGTGATCACCGCGATCATGACCCATCTCTTCGAGGACCCGGCGGTCCACCGGGTCGTCGTGGAACCGGACGTGTCCAACAAGGCCGTCCACGCCCTGAACGAAGCCGTCGGATTCGTGCCCGAGCGCGAGATCCGGAAGCCGGAGAAGAAGGCGTTGCTGAGCTTCTGCACCCGCGAGCAGTTCGAGAAGGCGGTGATGCCGGCATGACCCTCGCCGACGCCGTGTCCCATCTGACCCCCGAGCGCTGGGAGAAGGCCAACCGCCTCCTGATCCGCAAGGCCCTCGCCGAGTTCGCGCACGAGCGGCTGATCACCCCCGAGGAGCAGGGGGAGGGGTACGTCGTCCGCAGCGACGACGGCCTCACCCGCTACCGCTTCACCGCCACCCGCCGCGCCCTCGACCACTGGCAGGTCGACGCCGACTCCGTCACCCGCCACCGCGACGGCGTCGAACTCCCGCTCTCCGCCCTGGACTTCTTCATCGAGCTGAAGGACTCCCTCGGCCTGAGCGACGAGATCCTCCCGGTCTATCTGGAGGAGATCTCCTCCACTCTCTCCGGCACCTGCTACAAGCTCGGCAAACCGCGGATCCCGGTCGCCGAGCTGGTCCGCGCCGACTTCCAGGCCATCGAGACGGGCATGACCGAGGGCCACCCCTGCTTCGTCGCCAACAACGGCCGGCTCGGCTTCGGCATCCACGAGTACCTGTCGTACGCCCCCGAGACCGCGAGCGCCGTCCGGCTGGTGTGGCTCGCGGCGCACAGGTCGCGCGCCGCGTTCACGGCGGGTGCCGGCATCGAGTACGAGGCCTTCGTGCGCGAGGAGTTGGGCGCCGGGACCGTCGAGCGGTTCTGGACCACCCTGCGCGACCAGGGCCTGGACCCCGCCGACTACCTGCTCATCCCCGTCCACCCCTGGCAGTGGTGGAACAAGCTCTCCGTCACCTTCGCCGCCGAGGTCGCCCGCCGCAACCTGGTGTGCCTGGGCGAGGGCGACGACGAGTACCTGGCCCAGCAGTCCATCCGGACCTTCTTCAACCGGTCCCACCCCGAGAAGCACTATGTGAAGACGGCCCTGTCCGTCCTCAACATGGGCTTCATGCGCGGACTCTCGGCCGCGTACATGGAGGCGACCCCCGCCATCAACGACTGGCTGGCCGGGATCGTCGAGAGCGACCCGGTGCTGAAGTCGACCGGTCTGTCGATCATCCGCGAGCGGGCGGCCGTCGGCTACCGGCATCTGGAGTACGAGAAGGCGACGGACCGCTACTCGCCGTACCGCAAGATGCTCGCGGCCCTGTGGCGCGAGAGCCCGGTGTCCTCCCTCCAGGACGGCGAGTCCCTGGCGACCATGGCCTCCCTCGTCCATGTCGACCACGAGGGGAGGTCCTTCGCCGGCGCCCTGATCGAACGCTCGGGCCTGCCCCCGGCCACCTGGCTCCGCCACTACCTGCGGGCCTACTACACCCCGCTCCTGCACAGCTTCTACGCCTACGACCTGGTCTACATGCCGCACGGCGAGAACGTGATCCTCGTCCTGAAGGACGGTGTCGTCCAGCGGGCGATCTACAAGGACATCGCCGAGGAGATAGCCGTCATGGACCCGGACGCGGTCCTGCCGCCGGCGGTCGAGCGGCTGCGGGTGGAGGTCCCCGAGGACAAGAAGCTCCTGTCCGTCTTCACGGACGTCTTCGACTGCTTCTTCCGCTTCCTCGCCGCGAACCTCGCCGAGGAGGGAATCCTGGAGGAGGACGACTTCTGGCGCACGGTCGCCGAGGTCACCCACGAGTACCAGGCGTCGACCCCCGAACTCGCCGACAGGTTCCGGCAGTACGACCTGTTCGCCCCTCGGTTCGCGCTGTCCTGCCTCAACCGGCTCCAGCTGCGCGACAACCGGCAGATGGTCGACCTCGCGGACCCCTCGGGCGCCCTCCAGCTGGTCGGAACCCTCGAGAACCCCGTCGCCGGGTTCTCCCGCGGATCCGGTGAAACAATCACCCCATGGCGGAAATCATCCAGCGGGACGGCACCTGGGTCTTCGACGGCGACGCCCTGCGGCTGACGCCGGGGAGGGACAGGAACGTCAGTCTGCTCCGCCGTACGCTGGGTGAACTCGTCGTACCGCTGGGCGCGTTGGCCGGGGTCTCGTTCGAGCAGGGCAAGAAGGCGGGGCGGCTGCGGCTGAGGCTGCGCGACGGCGCCGACCCCCTGCTGCACGCCTCCGGCGGCCGTCTCACCGAGCCCAACGACCCCTACCAGCTCCTCGTGGAGTCCGACCGCTACGGCGTCGCCGAGTACTTCGTGGACGAGGTGCGCAACGCCCTGCTGCTGGACGAGGTGCCGTCCGACCCGGTGGACGGGTATCTGCTGCCGGGCCCCTCCGTGCCCCTCTCCGTCTCCGCCGGGGACGGCACGGCGAGCTTCGACGGCGAGCAGGTGCGCCTGGAGTGGAACTGGAAGACGGAGGACGCCAAGGCCGCCGCCGGCGCCCGCACCCTGGCCGTCGGCGATCTCGTCGCCGTGGAGTGGCAGCCCGCGGTCGGCCTGGAGAACGGGCATCTGCGGTTCGAGGTCCGCGGCGCGGCCACCAAGGCGCCGCCCAAGTACGACCCGAACTCCGTGGAGCTGTGGGGCTTCAAGAAGGACCCGCTGATGGCCCTGATCGCCGCGGCCGTGCAGGCGCGGCTGCCGCATCCGTCGGCGGCGCCCCTGCCGGACCCGGAGTCGCGGCCGCTCCGGAAGCTCGCGCCGGCCGGCGGGCAGCGTGAGGACGACCATGACGCGCTGCTGCGGCGGCTGCGGGAACTCGGCGAGCTGCACCGCACGGGTGTCCTGACGGACGAGGAGTTCCAGCTGGCCAAACAGGCGATCCTGGGGCGCATGTAGCGCGCCCCGGGACCGCCCGCGGTGTGTACGCCCTGCCTTCGGGGAGTACTACTTGGCCTTGCGCGCCACCGTGAAGTGGTCGATGCGGTCGCCGGTCTCGGCGATGCCCTGGACCTTCAGCTTGGCGTAGCGCCCCTTCGCGGCGGGCTCGACGTCCACGCGCAGGAACGAGTAGTTGAGATAGCGCACCCGGGACCAGGCGACGGTCTCGTTGACCTTGCCGTCCTTGGTGTTGATGAACGAGGCGACGGAGTCCTGCTCGTTGAGGTGGCCCTCGTAGGAGTCCGGCGCGGTGAACGCGTACAGGCTGCGGCCCGCGGCGCCCGCCGTCACATAGACGACACCCTCGGTCTCCGAGTAGGCGGTCTCGCCGATCGGGAGCTTCTTGACGACCGAGTTGCCCTTGATGACGTCGGTGCGCTCGTACTGGTGGTTGTGGCCGTTGATGACCAGGTCCACCGTGTACTTGTCGAACAGCGGCACCCACTCCTGGCGCACGCCCCCCTCCGAGGCGTGCGCCGTGGAGGTGCAGTAGGCGCAGTGGTGGAAGAAGACGATGATGAAGTCGATGTCGTCGCAGGCGCGGTACTTCTTCAGCTGCGACTCGAACCACGTGGTCTGGGTGCCGCCGGAGATGCCGAGGTTGGCCGGGATCTCGAAGGAGACGTCGTTCGGGTCGAGCGAGATGATCGCCGTGTTGCCGTAGACGAAGGAGTACACGCCCGGCAGGTTGGCCTTGTCCGGGCCGTTGTCGGGGAGCGTGAAGCGGGCCTCCTCGCCACCGTAGCCGTTGGGCGAGTACCAGGCCTCCATGTCGTGGTTGCCGTAACTGACCATCCACGGCACCGACTTGGCGACCGACTCGGTCTGGGCGAGGAACTGGTCCCACACCCGCGAGTCGAAGCCGGTGTCGGCGCTCTTGCCCTGACCGGCCGGGTCGGCGTACGCGATGTCGCCGGCGTGCAGGTGGAAGGCCGGGTTCTGGCCGAGCAGCAGGCTGTCGTTGGCCAGGCCGTGGTAGCTGACGCCCTGGTCGCCGAAGGCCGTGAAGGTGAACGGCGCCTTGTGCGCGGGGGCGGTGGTGAAGGTGCCCAGGGTGCCGAGCAGATGCGGCTCGGCCGGGTCGAAGCCCTGGTGGCCGACGCCGTAGTAGTACGTCTTGCCGGGGCGCAGGTGGGTGAGCTTGGCGTGCAGGTAGTACTGGGTGTGGTCGGCGCTCGCGCCGACACCCGCCGGGGTGTAGAGGCTGCGGACCTCGGCGTCGATCTTGCGGGAGAGGTCCCACGGGGTGGCGCCGACCCGGATGAAGGGCTTCTTCACCGCGACCGGGACCTGCCAGGAGACGGTGATCTCGGTGCGCGGGTCGTTGCCCCACGCGAGGTGCCGTCCGAAGGGGGCGACGAAGGAGCCGTCGACCGTCTCCGTGGCGGGCGAGGTGTGCTGTGTCGGCACGGCCGCCTGGGCGACCGCACCCGGCACGAACGCGCCACCGGCGACGGCGCCGAGCGTGACGGCGCCGCCTCTCATCAGGTTGCGCCGCGAGAATCTCGCGCGCAGGTACTCGTGCTGCTCGGCCATGCTCATGCGCTCGGCCAGCTGCTCCGGTACTCCCATACGAGGAATGTCCATGGTGTCTGAAACTCGTGGAGGCGACCAACGGGGCGCAAGACTCAGGATGGACAGCTTACGAACAGAGGTTCATAAGAAGGTCAACAGTCACCTGCCCGATATCGGGCAGGATTCTTGCGAAACGCCCGCCGGTCCCGCAGGATCTACGGGTGCACGACGACCTTGTTGATCATCTGACGCGTTCCTCCCCCCTGAGCCGGGGCGAGGCGCTGCGGGTGATCCAGGACGTGCTCGCCTACTTCGACGAGACGACCACCGAGTACGTCCGTCGCCGCCATCGCGAGCTGCAGGCCCAGGGCCTGGTGAACGCGGAGATCTTCGGACAGATCGAGGCGGACCTGAAATACCGGGCGGTCGCGCCGCCGGAGCTTACGCTCAGGCAGCTGCGCCGCATCGTCTACGGCTGAAAGACGCCGGGAACGCTGAGGAATACATATATATGTGCGGAATCGTCGGATACATCGGGAAGCGTGATGTCGCCCCGCTGCTCCTCGAGGGCCTCCAGCGGCTGGAGTACCGCGGCTACGACTCGGCGGGCATCGTCGTCACCTCCCCGAAGGCCGCCGGGCTGAAGATGGTCAAGGCCAAGGGCCGGGTGCGCGACCTGGAGGCCCGGGTCCCGGCCCGCTTCAAGGGCACGACCGGTATCGCCCACACCCGCTGGGCCACCCACGGCGCCCCCTCCGACGTGAACGCCCACCCGCACCTGTCGGCCGACCAGAAGGTCGCCGTCGTCCACAACGGCATCATCGACAACGCCTCCGACCTGCGCCGCAAGCTGGAGGCAGACGGCGTCGAGTTCCTCTCCGAGACCGACACCGAGGTCCTCACCCACCTCATCGCCCGCGCCCAGGCCGAGACCCTGGAGGAGAAGGTCCGCGAGACCCTCCGGGTGATCGAGGGCACGTACGGCATCGCGGTCCTGCACGCCGACTTCCCGGACCGGATCGTGGTGGCGCGAAACGGCTCCCCGGTGGTCCTCGGCATCGGCGAGAAGGAGATGTTCGTCGCCTCCGACATCGCCGCGCTGGTCGCCCACACCCGGCAGATAGTGACCCTGGACGACGGCGAGATGGCCACCCTGAAGGCCGACGACTTCCGGACGTACACGACGGAGGGCACCCGTACGACGGCGGAGCCCACGACCGTCGAGTGGGAGGCCGCCTCCTACGACATGGGCGGCCATGACACCTATATGCACAAGGAGATCCACGAGCAGGCCGAGGCGGTCGACCGCGTCCTGCGCGGCCGGATCGACGACCGGTTCTCCACCGTGCACCTCGGCGGCCTCAACCTGGACGCCCGTGAGGCCCGGCAGATCCGCCGAGTGAAGATCCTGGGCTGCGGCACCTCGTACCACGCGGGCATGATCGGCGCCCAGATGATCGAGGAGCTGGCCCGTATCCCCGCGGACGCCGAGCCGGCCTCCGAGTTCCGCTACCGCAACGCGGTGGTGGACCCCGACACGCTCTATGTCGCGGTCTCCCAGTCCGGCGAGACCTACGACGTCCTCGCCGCCGTACAGGAGCTGAAGCGCAAGGGCGCGCGGGTCTTCGGCGTGGTGAACGTGGTGGGCTCGGCGATCGCCCGGGAGGCGGACGCGGGCATCTACGTCCACGCGGGCCCCGAGGTCTGTGTCGTCTCCACCAAGTGCTTCACCAACACCACGGTCGCCTTCGCGCTGCTCGCGCTGCACCTGGGCCGCACCCGTGACCTCTCGGTCCGCGACGGCAAGCGGATCATCGAGGGCCTGCGCAGGCTGCCGGAGCAGATCACCGAGATCCTGGCGCACGAGGACGAGATCAAGAAGCTGGCCGAGCAGTACGCCGAGGCCCGCTCGATGCTCTTCATCGGCCGGGTCCGCGGCTACCCGGTCGCCCGCGAGGCCTCCCTCAAGCTCAAGGAGGTCTCCTACATCCACGCGGAGGCGTACCCCGCCTCCGAGCTCAAGCACGGCCCCCTGGCCCTCATCGAGCCGGCCCTCCCCACGGTCGCGATCGTCCCCGACGACGACCTCCTGGAGAAGAACCGCGCCGCGATGGAGGAGATCAAGGCCCGCAGCGGCCGGATCCTGGCGGTGGCCCACCGGCACCAGGAGAAGGCGGACCACACGGTCGTGGTCCCCAAGAACGAGGACGAGCTGGACCCCATCCTGATGGGCATCCCCCTCCAACTCCTCGCGTACCACACGGCACTCGCCCTCGGCCGCGACATCGACAAGCCGAGGAACCTCGCGAAGTCGGTGACGGTGGAGTAGCAACTGCCCGTCCTCTTCCGGGACATGAACGGCCCCCTGTGCGCCACCAGCACAGGGGGCCGTTCCTCCAGGGGCCGGAGTCGCCCAATCACCGGCCCGCCGCTGCCTCAGCCGGTGGCCGTCACCCCCCGGCCCGCAGCGCGTCGGGGCAGTACCGTCGGCCAGTGGGCCAGCGCGGCGGTCGCCGCGTACCAGGCCACCGCCCCCGCCGCCACGGCGAACCAGCCGCCCACCTTGGCGAGCGAGCCGCTGGTCGCGAAGTCCGCGACGGCGAGCAGCACGAGGGAGACGAAGAACAACCCGTAGGTGCCCTGGGTGAGTTGGTCCCCGCCCGCGAGGGTCAGGGTCAGGGCCACGAGGGCGAACAGCAGGAGGAACAGGCCTGCCGCGTGGGCGGATCCATGCGCGGTCACGGCCCAGGTGAACCACAGGGCGCCGAGCGCGGAGTACGCCGTACCGGTGACGGAGTCCGCGTCACGGAAGGCGAGGAGGCCGGCGACGAAGAGCGCAACGCCGCCTACGTAGTGGGCCAGTGATACGGCGTCAGCCGCCGAGACCCCGTCGATCACGTCGGTGTATCCGAGTCCGAACGCCAACAGGGTGACACCCAGGGCGAGTCGGCCGACCACGGTGGTGGTCGCAGTTCCCGCGGAGACGTCTTTGTCCACAGCGGGCTCCCTTCGTGCATGTGCAGTTGTGCGGTGACCGGTATATGCCCTTCACAAGGGCACGAACACCTCTGCACACCAAGGGAAAACGACGAGTTACGGGATCACCACGACGGGCCGCTTCGCCCGCTTCGCGAGCCGCCCGGCGACCGACCCGAAGATGCGCCCGACGATCCCGTGGGTGGAGCCGACGACGATCGCGTCGGCCTCGTACTCCCGCCCCACCTCTTCGAGTTCATGGCAGATGTCACCGCCACGCTCCACGAGGATCCACGGCACCTCGGCGAGGTAGTCCGCGCAGGCGAGTTCGAGCCCCAGCACCTCGGTGCGGTGGTCCGGGACATCCACGAAGACCGGTGGTTCACAGCCGGCCCACACCGTGGTGGGCAGCCGGTTGGCGACATGCACGATGATCAGGCCGGAGCCCGAGCGATGGGCCATGCCGACGGCGTACGCGAGGGCGCGCTCACTGGACGTGGAGCCGTCGAAGCCGACGACGACACCGTGCTTGAAGGCGGGATCGCAGGTATGACGTGGCTCTTCCGCCGCCAGGGGCTCGGCCGCCGTGGGATCGGCGACGGGCCGCTTGCGGTCCGCGGGTTCGAAGAATTCGTGACCGGCCATGGCTGTCTCGGCGTGTTGATCCTTTGTGGGAGGGCCCGCGAGCGAAGCTCGCTGACGACGGCAGCGGTACGGCGGAGCTGTGTCCGGGAATGGTCTTCCCACGCCCATACCCCCAAGGGTACGGCGCCACGCCTCCTTAGCCCAGATCTCGCCCACGGTCCGTGGGGATTCCAGGGAGCATGCACGAGGGGGTGCCCGTAACGCAATGGTTGCTGCGCTGTACAGGCGGTTCGCACAGGATTCACTTCACTGTGGATCACCGGGGCCGGGCGTACAGTGACCGACCGGTCGAACAGGCGTTGAACCCCGTGACCCACGTCCCAGGGAGCACGTATGCCAGGACCGCACCCGCGCACCACCCCCGAAACCTCCCGCACCACCAGCACGCCCCAGGACTCGGCGACCGATGTCGTCCGCTGGGCCGCCTTCAGCTGTGTCCTGGTCCCCGTGGTTCTCCTCTGGTACGGCGGCTCGCTCGCCGGCGCGGCGGGAACCGCCCTGGGCCTCGCCGCCGTCACCGCTGTGTGCCGGCTGCTGCTGCGGCAGTCGGAGAGGGGGGCGGCCCGGCTGTACGCCGAGGAGGCCGCACCCCGGCGCGGGCACCGCCACCGAACCGGTTCGGGTGCCCGCAGAGGCGGGCGTCACACCGGTGGAGGTACACCGGTCGGCTGACCGGTTTCCGCGCACGCGCCCGGCGGTTTTCAGCCAACTTCCGGCCATGGCGCATCCCCGCCCCCGACCACCCCCCAACCCCCGTTCGACCTGCACGGACAGGGGGTGCGGGGCCCGTCGTACCCTATGGGGATTGGCCACCGCGACGAGGCGCACTTCCCTGCACGGCCCGCGAGTGCAACGCTTCGTGATCGAATGCTTCACGCCAAGTTGCCATGTCGACAATGTGCCGGTTGCCGAACTGGTCACCCCGGCACCACGCGACACAGTAGATTCGATCTTGACGTCTTACGGCGGGGGACTCGTGCAGGACCGAGGGGAAACGTGCAGGAGCGACACAACCGAGGAGCCGCGACCACCGAGGGGGGCTTAGCAGTATGAGCCACGACTCCACTGCCGCGCCGGAAGCCGCGGCCCGGAAGCTTTCCGGGCGACGCCGCAAGGAGATCGTCGCGGTGCTGCTGTTCAGCGGCGGCCCCATCTTCGAGAGTTCCATTCCGTTGTCGGTGTTCGGGATCGACCGCCAGGACGCCGGCGTGCCGCGCTACCGCCTGTTGGTGGCAGCCGGCGAGGAGGGCCCCCTGCGGACCACAGGGGGCCTGGAACTCACCGCGCCACATGGCCTGGAAGCGATCTCACGCGCCGGGACGGTCGTCGTACCGGCCTGGCGTTCGATCACTTCCCCGCCGCCGGAGGAGGCGCTCGACGCTCTGCGCCGGGCGCACGAGGAAGGCGCCCGCATCGTCGGGCTGTGCACCGGCGCCTTCGTCCTGGCCGCGGCGGGCCTGCTGGACGGCCGCCCCGCGACAACGCACTGGATGTACGCACCGACGCTGGCCAAGCGCTATCCGTCGGTGCACGTGGATCCGAGAGAGCTCTTCGTCGACGACGGAGACGTACTGACATCGGCGGGCACGGCGGCCGGAATCGATCTCTGCCTCCACATCGTCCGCACCGACCACGGCAACGAGGCGGCCGGCGCCCTGGCCCGCCGTCTCGTCGTCCCACCGCGCCGGTCGGGAGGCCAGGAACGCTACCTGGACCGCTCTTTACCCGAGGAGATCGGCGCCGACCCGCTCGCCGAGGTCGTCGCCTGGGCGCTGGAGCACCTGCACGAGCAGTTCGACGTCGAGACGCTGGCGGCGCGCGCGTACATGAGCCGCCGCACCTTCGACCGCCGGTTCCGCTCGCTGACGGGTTCGGCACCGCTCCAGTGGCTGATCACCCAACGAGTGCTCCAGGCCCAGCGTCTGCTGGAGACCTCCGACTACTCGGTCGACGAGGTGGCGGGCCGCTGCGGCTTCCGCTCACCGGTGGCCCTGCGCGGCCACTTCCGCCGCCAGCTGGGGTCGTCCCCGGCCGCCTACCGAGCCGCGTACCGGGCCCGCCGCCCGCAGAGCGACCGGCCGTCCGACGTGGAGCCCACCCCGGGCCCCTCGCTGTCCGGCCCTTCCCTGCACCCGGAGAGCCCGGTCCCCCTGCAGACCCGCCGCACGGCGGCGGGCGCGGTCGGCTCGGGCGCGTCCCTGACGGCGGCGGCAGCGGAGAACGGCCGCGAGGCCTATGTCACGAGCCGGGCGAGTCTGCCGGGGCAGCGCAGCGGGTCGTGAGATCGACGCGGCGCACCAGGGGGCTGCCGC
>NZ_JBEXCS010000143.1:0-16217 GCF_040605395.1 Streptomyces sp. NPDC005648
GTCTGGACTCCGGCCCTGGGCCTTGAGTAGCGGGGACAGGATTTGAACCTGCGACCTCTGGGTTATGAGCCCAGCGAGCTACCGAGCTGCTCCACCCCGCGTCGGTGTGACACCAGCATACGTCATCCGCGGGACGCTCAGCACCAGGGTTTCCCTCAGCCCGGCAGGTGGGCGTTGGGCGCCTTCGCCCGCTCGGCGTGTTCCTCCAGCACCACCACGTCCACGCCCTCCCGCGCGAGCAGCCCGCTCCCGTCGGCGTCCGTCACGAACGTGTCCGGCTCGCGCCATGCCGTCACCACCCGCCGTACGCCCGCGTCGAGGATCAGCCGGGCGCACGGTCGCGGCCGGGACGCCCGTCGGGTGCAGGGCTCCAGGCTGCTGTACACCGTGGCCCCCGCCAGCCTCGCGTCGGCCGGGTCCAGCTTGGCCAGCGCGGCCTCCTCCGCGTGGACCACCGGATCGCCGGCCTCCCGTGAGTGACCGCGCGCCAGCTCCGTACCGTCGGCGCCCACCACCACCGCGCCGACGCTGAACGCCGTCCGTGACGGCGGACACAGCGCCGCCAGTTCGCACGCGAGCCGCAGCCAGTGGTGGTCGGCCGCCGACGGGACCGTCCCGGCGCCCGGCGCCGTGGGCTCGTAGCGCATCAGGACCACGTCCTCGATCCGCCGGGTCTCCAGGAGCCGGAGCCGGCCGCCCTGGTAGCCGCCCGGGCCGAACAGCCGGGGGGCCTCCGGGTCACCCACGAAGAGGGGCGCGAGGACCAGCTGGAGTTCGTCGGCGAGGCCCTGCTGGAGGAGCTGGGTGTGGATGGTGCCGCCGCCCTCGACCATCAGGCGCCGCACGCCCCGGACCTCGCGCAGATGCGTGAGCAGGGTGCGCCAGTCCAGGTCCGGGCCGAGGGCGACCACATCGGCGGCGAGGCCGAGGGCACCGGCCCGCTCCGCGCCCTTGTCCGTCGTACAGAGGAGCTTCTCGCCGCCCGTGTGCCAGAACCTGGCGGACGGGTCGAGCTCCCCGGAGCCGCTGACCGTGACCTTGAGGGGGTACTCGGGCTTCCCCGCGGCCATGCGGGCGGCCCGTCGCTCGGGTGAGTTGACCAGCAGCCGCGGATTGTCGGCGCGGATGGTGCCGGCACCGACGAGGATCGCGTCGACGGACGCCCGGACCTCGTCCACACGGTCGAAGTCGGCCGGTGAGGAGAGCAGCAGACGCTCGGGGCCGGTGTCGTCGAGGTAGCCGTCCAGGGAGACGGCGGCGGACAGCAGGACGTGGGGGTACGGCATCGGGCGCGCTCGCTCTCGGAAGCGGACGGGGGCTGGTTCTTGGTTCAAGTTTGAAACAAACCTACACTGGGGGTATGACGACTCGCTGGCTCACCCCTGAGGAGCAGCGCGCCTGGCGCGCGTACATCGCCGCGGCGCACCTCCTCGAGGACGCGCTCGACCGGCAGCTCCAGCAGGACGCCGGCATGCCCCATCTCTACTACTCGATTCTGGCGAACCTCTCCGACGAGCCGGAGCGCCGGCTGCGGATGACCGATCTCGCCGAGCGGACGAAGATCACCCGCAGCCGGCTGACGTACGCCGTCGCCCGGCTGGAGAAGGACGGGCTGATCCGGCGCGAGAACTGCCAGTGGGACAAGCGGGGAAGCATCGCCGCCCTCACGGACGAGGGGATGGCGGTGCTGGAGCGGACGGCGCCGGGTCATGTCGAGACCGTGCGGACCCTTCTCTTCGACCACCTCACCGACGACCAGGTGCGCCAGCTGGAGGAGATCTTCACGGGGGTCGCGAAGACGCTGGAGGAGGACGGGGGGCGGGCGACCACGGACGAGGTGCCGTGGCGCCGGCGGTCCTCGCCCTGTTCGTCGGCGGAGTGAGCCATCGCCCTCCTCGCCGACGGAGTGACCCCCGCCATAATCCTGTTGCTTCAAATTTAAAGCATGGGGTAGGGTCTCACCCGTGGATCTGCTTGCTTCAGATTTGAAGCAGACCTACGACCGTACCCGCACCCGGACCCGGGAGACCCGCATGCCCGACTACCCCGCCGCCACCACGCGCGCCCGCGTCCGCGTGCCCCTTCGCTTCGGTGACGGCTACAGCGTCGACGCCGAACTGGTCACCTTCCACGGCCTGACCGACGGCCAGGAGCATGTCGCCGTCGTGCTCGGCGACCCGGCGCCCGGCCAGGTCCCCCTGGTGCGACTGCACTCCGAGTGCCTGACCGGCGATGTCTTCGGCTCGGCCCGCTGCGACTGCGGTCCGCAGCTGCGCGAGGCGGTCGAGCGGATAGCGGAGCGCGGCGGCGTCCTGCTCTACCTCCGCCAGGAGGGGCGCGGCATCGGCCTCTACAACAAGCTCGACGCCTACGCCCTCCAGGACCAGGGCCTGGACACCTACGAGGCGAACGCGGCCCTGGGCCTGCCCGAGGACGACCGCGACTACACGGCCGCCGCCCAGATGCTGCGGGCCCTCGGCATCGACGAGCTGGACCTGCTGTCCAACAACCCCGACAAGGCCGGCCAGCTGCGGGACCTGGGCATCACGGTCCACGACCGTGTCCCGACCGGCGTCTTCACCACCGCCCACAACGTCCGCTACCTGCGTGCGAAGGTCCTCCAGACCCAGCACACGCTGCCGCTGGCGGCACTGGCCGAGCTGGCCTGAGGCGGGCTGGGACGGCCCCCGAGCCCGTCCCGGGTTCCGGTCGGCGGCGTCCGGTCCTCCCGTCCGTCCGCATCGGGCGCCGCCGTCACCACACGCACGGCAGCAGCACGTCGATCACGGTGGGGCCCCCGACCGGACTCGACATCTCCACGGTCCCGTCGAGGGCCGCCACCCGGCGGCGCATCCCGAGCAGCCCCGACCCCGCGTTCTCGTCCGCGCCCCCGCGGCCCTCGTCGGCCACCCGCACCCGCAGCCCGCGCTTCACCCGCGTCAGCCGTACCGAGGCCCGCGCCGACCCGCTGTACTTCGCCGCGTTGGTCAGCGCCTCCGCCACCACGAAGTACGCGGCGGCCTCCACCGCGGCCGGTGCCCGCAGGCCGTCCTCCTCCAGCCGCTCGACCTCGACCGTCACCTCCAGCCCGCTGCCGGCCGCCAGCGCACGCACCGCTCCGACCAGACCCCGGTCCGTCAGGATCGGCGGATGGATGCCCCGGACGACATTGCGCAGTTCCGTCAGGGCCTTCTCGGCCTGCGCCTGGGCCTCGTCCAGCAGCTTGCGGGCCGTCTCGGGATCGCGGTCGTAGGCGCGTTTGGCGAGACCGATGCGCATGGAGAGGGCGACCAGGTTGGCCTGGGCTCCGTCGTGCAGATCGCGTTCGATACGGCGGAGTTCGGCGCCGTGCGCGGCGATCGCGTCGGCGCGGGTCGCCGCCAACTCCTCGACGCGAGCGGCGAGCCGGGCCTTGGGCGAGGGCTTGAGCAGCGCGGTGGACCAGTCGGCCTCCAGATCCGCCAGGCGGACGATCAGGGGCAGGACGACGGGCGTACGGCGCAGCAGCCCGGTCCAGAACCCGTCGACGACCAGGCCGACGGGCCACAGCGGGACGGCGAGGGCGACGAGGGCGCCGTAGAAGTAGTCGGCGACCATCCAGCGGAAGTCGGTGAAGGTGCCGGGGTCGCGGACCGCCGTGCGGACGCGCTCGCGGATCGTGCCGTTGATCGGCTGGTACGCCTCCGGGATCCGCTGCCCCGTCCAGCGGGCCGTCATCGCCCGCTTGGCCCCGGCGATCCGCCGGACGATCAGCACCGTCTCGGGCAGCATCCAGGCGCCGACCACCGCCAGCGTCCCGACGGCCGTGATGAGCAGCACCGTGATGAAGATCCACAGCCCGAACGCCAGCGCCGCGGCCAGCAGAAGGTGCACCGTGGCGGCAGCCGCCTGCCGGACCGTTTTCCGCATACGGCCACGCTAGGCGAACAGGGGGCGCGGACGCGGTGTAGCGGGCTACACCATCGGGGCCGGTCAGCCAGGTGTCAGGGGAACGTCGGGCGTCGCACGGCCCCCGCCCACGGGGCACCCCTGGCGGCGGCGCCGCGCGGCACCACCCGGACGCCCCGTGTACGGACCCCGACCGGGCGTGCTAGCAACGAGCCCGGAGCCTTCCCCCACGACAGGAGCCGTAATGGACCCGCAACTGGCGCGTGTTCTGGACGACCTCTACCAGGAAGGCCGGGCGCACGACGGTCCGCTGGCCGACCGGCTGCTGCGGCTGCGCAACATGACGCCGGACGCGGCGCGGCTGATCGCCCTGCTGATCCACGTCGGACGCGGCACCTCGGTGCTGGAGATCGGTACCTCCAACGGCTACTCGGCGATCTGGTTCGCCGACGCGGTCCGGGACACCGGTGGGCGGCTGACGACCGTGGAGATCGACGAGACCCGGGTGGCCGCGGCGCTGCGGAACCTGGAGCGCGCCGGGGTCGGGGCCCATGTGGACGTGGTCCACGGCGACGGCGCCGATGTGCTGGCCAAGACGGCCGACGGATCGGTCGACCTCGTCGTCCTCGACGCGGAACGCCCCGCCTATGTGGAGTACTGGCCGCGGCTGCGGCGGGTGCTGAAGCCGTACGGCGTGCTGGCCGTCGACAACGCGGTGAGCCACCGCGAGCAGGTGGCCGACTTCCGCGAACTGCTCACCGCGGCACCGGAGTTCTCGGTGCAGCTGCACGAGGTGGGCGACGGGGTGCTCACGGCGGCGCGGGTGCGGGAAGCCGACTGAGCCGCCGACCGGGCGGTGTCGTCACAGGGGTTGAGGTGCGAGGGCCCGGGTCTTCACAAGTCCCCCTGCGCCAAATCCACGATGGGTCATGGCAGTTGACGTATAGTCCGCCCGGAGCAGGATCATCCGTTCCGTTTCCGGGACGTCGGCGGGCCAACGCCCCGCCGCACCCTGTCTCCCAGCCAACTCAATTCGTCTAAGTCCGGGACTCTCTCATGACCACAGGCATTCCCAGACAGGGACTCGCGGCACGGCGCCGCCGTCCGGCCCTGCTGGCCGCGGCCGCCGCACTGGCCGTCACCGGCGCGATAGCCACTCCGGGGGCGGCTCTCGCCGACGACCAGGCCGGCGGTCCCACACCCACCCTGAACCAGGCCTTCACCGCCGCGGCCGACGCGTACCACGTGCCGCGTCAGGTGCTGATGGCCGTGGCGTACCAGGAATCCGCCTGGGACACGCACGCCTCGCAGCACAGCGCCGACGGCGGCTACGGGCCGATGCACCTGACCGACGTCACCCCCGCCATGCTGGCCGGCGGCGACGCGGGCGCCGCGGGCCGCGCCGACCTGGCCCAGATGGCCGCGGCCCCTGCCCTGCACACCGTCCAGGCCGCGGCGAAGCTGACCGGTCTCTCCGCCGAGCAGCTGCGCAGTGACCCGGCGGCCAACATCCGCGGCGGCGCGGCCCTGCTGGCCTCGTACCAGAAGAAGGCGACCGGCGGCGTCTCCGCCGATCCCGCCAAGTGGTATGCCGCGGTGGCCCGTTACAGCCAGTCCACCCAGCGTCAGGGCGCCTCGTCCTTCGCGAACCGTGTCTACGCCACCCTGAAGAAGGGCGCCGCCCGCACCACGGCCGACGGCCAGCACGTCACCCTCAGGGCCGACGGCGGCGTACGCCCCGCCACCACCCAACTCGCCGCCCTGAAGCTGGCGTCGGCGGCGACCACGGCCACCGAGTGTCCCCCCACCGTGGACTGCACCTTCGTCCCGGCGTCGCCGTCCAACGGCCAGGTCTCCAACCGGCCCGCCAACGGCATCCGGATCGACACCATCGTCATCCACGACACCGAGGGCTCCTACGACGGTGCCATCGCCACCTTCCAGCAGGCGGGCGGCGCCGCCGCGCACTACGTCATGCGGTCCTCGGACGGCGCGGTGACGCAGATGGTGCCCACGAAGGACCTCGCCTTCCACGCGGGCAACTACTCCACCAACATGCACTCGATCGGCATCGAGCACGAGGGCTACGCGGCGCACGGCGCGACCTGGTACACCGAGGCGCAGTACGAGGCCACGGCGGAGCTGGTGAAGTACCTGGCCGACCGCTTCGGCATCCCGCTGGACCGCGAGCACATCATCGGCCACGACAACGTCGCCGGGCCGCGCTCCAACCTCGTCAGCGGCATGCACTGGGACCCGGGCCCGTCCTGGGACTGGAACCACTTCATGAGCCTGCTCGGGGTCCACGACGGACCGCACGGCGTGGCCCCGATCGGCTCGCCGGTCACCATCGCGCCCCGGTTCTCCACCAACCTGCAGACCGTCCAGATCTGCCCGTCCGACGACCCGACCGGCGCCACCACCGCGTGCACCGAGACCCAGCAGCCGTCGAACTTCGTCTATCTGCGCACCGCGCCGAGCGACACCGCCCCGCTCTTCGGGGACCAGGCGATCCACCCGGGCGCCGCCGGCACCGACCGGATCAACGACTGGGGCAGCACCGCGGCGGCCGGACAGCAGTTCGTGGTCGCCGACCAGGACGGCGACTGGACCGCGATCTGGTACAGCGGCGCGAAGGTGTGGTTCTACAACCCGCACGGCTGCAACACCGCACCGGCCCACGGTGTGAAGGTGATCGCGGCGGCCGGCACCTCCCCGGTGGCGGTCTACGGCTCCAGCTACCCGGACGCCTCCGAGTACCCCTCGGGTCTGTCTCCGTCGACGCAGGCTCCGCTGAGCATGTACACCGTCCCGACCGGCCAGGCGTACGTCGCCACCACTGCTCCGGCCCTCACGGACGACTTCTTCCCGTCCAGCGGCACGGTCGTGACCGGCGCCAAGGCGATGTACACCATCCAGTACAACCACCGGGTCGCCCTGGTGTACGCGGCGGCCGTCACGGCACAGGACTCCTGACGACCGACCACCGCCGAACCTGACCCCGAGCCCCAACACCGACGCGCGGCCCACCGAGCCCAAAGCCCAGACGGGCCTCGGCGGGTCGCGCGTCGCCATGCCTGGCGGGCCTCCGCATGTGGGTGGACGTACTCAGAGGTACGTGACCTGCAGCACGTAAACGCATTCGTGCCGCGGGATGACCTGATAGTTCAGGAAGCCGCCCGGCACGTCGGCGATGCCTCCCTTGAAGTCCTGTTCCCGGTAGCCGGTTCCGTCCAGGTAGAAGGCGGAAGCGGCACGGACCAACTCGTCAGCCTTCTTCTCGATCTCGGCCACGAAGGCCGGGGGTACGCCGCCGACGACATACTCCTCGTCGGGGTCGTACTCCCACCTCCAGGTCACCCGGACACCGCCCGCCGCGCCTCCGCCTCAACCGAGCGCAGTTCATCCATGGCGGGGCGGAAAGCGGGGTCCTCCCGGCCATCCGTAGCGTGCACCGCGGCGAGCGCGGCGTGGTAACGGGCAGCCAGGTCAGGGCGCCGCTCGATCTCGACCTGGGCCTGCCAGTGGACGAGCCAGTGCTGAAGATGGCCGATCTTGCCGTCTTGAAGAGCCGCCGCCAGGGCCTCCTCCTTGTGGCGTTCCAGCTCTCCCAACCGATGGGGAGCGATACGAGCCAGAGCGACTCGGACCGAGTCGGGGGTTCGTTCGGGGCGCGGGATCAGCTCACGCCCGTGGTCGGGCTGTGTCGTCACGGGTGTCTGCTCCTTGAACGGCGATGTCCTCCCGACCATAGCTGTGCCGGCCCGCCGGGTGAGGGGGCGGAACACGGCGACGTGAAACACCTCTGTCACCGCTCGGCCTCCCGTTCTTGTTCGCCTACGACGTCTACGGCGCCCTCGGCGTCCCACCCAGGCAACCGGAGCCCCCGGGACTCGGCGACGCGCAGGGTGTCGGTCAGGCATGCGGCGAGCCAGAGGCCGACGTTGCGGACCTCGGTGTACGGCGACGAGCGGCTGTCCAGCAGCGGACGGGCAAGGTCCAGCACCTCGGCGGCCGTGGCGAGTTGAGCCGCCTCCAGGTCGTCGGCGAGCCGGGAGAGGTGGCTGCCGTTGTCGTCGGTGACCAGGTAGCAGGGCTTGCCGTCGGGGGACGGCCAGGGCAGGAGCCGGGGTGTGCAGGCGGGCGCGGGCGAGTGGGTGCCGTCGGCGTGCTCCATCAGGCAGCCATCTCCCGCGCACCGATCAGGTGCCGGTCGAGGTCGATCCCGTAGTCGGCGGCCAGGACGAGCGCCACGCGACGGCGCTGCTGGAGGGCGGCTTCGTCGGCGTCCCGCTCATGAGCCACGAGGTAGGGACGGACCAGGGCGGAGGCACTGCCGTCGAGGGGCGCGTGGATGCCGTAGGGGGAGCGGGGGCGTACGACAGTGATGTGGACGCAGGGGAAGGGGTGACGGTGCGCTCGGGGCCTACGGCGTCTGCCGGTGCCCGGGGCGAGAAGGAGACGGAGCCAATGAACGGCTCGGGGGATAAGGTCGTGCACGTCGACGCTCCTTGTAAGCGTTGGCCACGCCCCGGGAGGTTGCCGCCTCGCCGGGGTCTTTGTCGTCTTCGACGCTACACCTGTCTATAGCCCTCTGCATACAAGTACAGAGGGATCCACACGAATGTGCAGGTCACTGCCGCTCTACGTTGGACGTATGAGCGATACCGAGAAGCCGAAAGCGACGCTGGACCCGATGAGCGCGCGACCGCTCTACGCGCAACTCGCCGACGTCATCGCCGGGAAGATCGCGTCCGGGGAACTCGCGCCGGACAGGCCCATCCCGTCGGAGAACCACCTCGCCGACGAGTACGGCGTCGCCCGCCTCACCGCACGGCGTGCCGCCCAGGAACTCCGCGAACGCGGCCTGATCGTCACCGTGCGCGGGAAGGGATCCTTCGTCGCCGAGCAACCGACCGACGACTCCCCGGAAGCGGTCGAACCCAACGCCTGAAAGGGCCGAGCCCCAGTCCAGAAGTGATTCCGAACTGGGGCTCCCAGTAGGCCGTGTGGGACTCGAACCCACAACCAATGGATTAAAAGTCCACTGCTCTGCCAATTGAGCTAACGGCCCAGGCGATGTTGCCTCCCCGAGCATAGCCGGAGACGGCCGTGTCTCCGATCGGGTATCGGGACACGGCCGTGCCGCGCGGTGTCCGGGGACGGGAGGGCCGTCGGGAGAACTGTCGGGAGTGTTACGGATCGACCTTTTCCACCCCGCCCGCCATGCCCGCCCCGCCCGTTCCGCTCGCCCCGCCCGCCGCGGCCCGCGCGGCCTCTCGGGCCAGGGTGCGTTCGTGGTCGGGATTCATGAACCAGTGGCGGGCCGAGGCGCCCCACCACGCCGCCGCGAAGCCGAGGACGACCAGGACCGCCACGGGGGCGTAGTTGAAGCTCTCCCAGGTCACCGGGGAGACCTGGGGCAGCATGAACAGCACCGTGATCACGACGACCCACACCACCGACACGATCCCGATCAGCCGGGACCAGCGGCCCAGATGCCACGGCCCCCGCTCGAAGTCGTCCCCCTTGCGCAACCGCAGCAGCGTCGGGACGACGTAGGCGATGTAGAGGCCGATCACCGCGATCGACGTCACCGCCGCGTACGCGGTGACATTGATCAGGTACGGCAGGCCCAGCACAAGCGCCCCGACCACCGCCAGCCACACGGCCGCCACCGGGGTCCGGGTGCGCGGGCTCACGGTGTGCCAGACGCGTGAGAACGGCAGCGCGCCGTCGCGCGAAAAGGCGTAGATCATACGGCTGTTGGCGGTCACGGACGCCATGCCGCAGAACAGCTGCGCCCCGATCACGACCAGCAGGAGCAGCTTCCCGGCCGTGGCGCCGAGCGCGTCCAGCAGGATCTGGGCCGGCGGTGCGCCCGTCGGGGACGCGAGCTCCTTGTCGTAGGACTGGATGGCGAAGGTGAAGCCCAGGAGCAGGACGAAACCGGCTATCCACGACGTCCAGATCGACTGGACGATTCCCTTGGGGCCGGCCGTCGACGCGTCGTGGGTCTCCTCCGTCATATGGGCCGAGGCGTCGTAGCCGGTGAAGGTGTACTGGGCCATCAGGAGGCCGAGCAGGACGACGTACACACCGCTGCCCCAGCCCGTGTTGTTGACGAACTCGCCGAAGACGAAGGACGCCGACTGGTGGTGGTCCGGTACGAACGCCAGGGCGCCGACGATCACCCCGACACCCAGGACGTGCCACCACACGCTCACGTCGTTGAGGAAGGCGACGATACGGACGCCGAAGGTGTTGAGCGCGCCGTGCAGGATCAGGATGCCCGCGAAGAGGAGCACGGTCCGGCCCGGCGTCACCTCGAAGTCGAACTGCAGGTTCAGATAGGCGCCCAGGAAGGACGCGGCGCCGAAGTCGATGCCCGCCGTCACCGCCACCTGGCCCAGCACGTTGAACCAGCCCGTGAACCAGGCCCAGGCGGCGGCCGAACGGGGTGGCGCGAGTCTGTGGGCCCAGAAGTACAGGCCCGCCGAGGTCGGGTAGGCCGAACAGATCTCGGCCATGGAGAGCCCGACGAACAGGGTCATCAGGCCCACCGCGACCCAGCCCCAGGTGATCACCGCCGGGCCGCCGGTGTTCATGCCGAACAGATACAGCGTCAGACAGCCCGACAGGACGGAGATGATCGTGAAGGAGACCGCGTAGTTGGAGAACGCCGACATACGGCGGGCCAGGACCTGCGTGTAGCCGAGCTGGGCAAGCCGTTCTTCGTCGGACAGCCCCGAGGGGGACGGGCCCGACTGCCCGCTCGCTATGGCGTCTTCTGTCATGCCCCCAGCGATTCCCTCGCCGGGGGCGTGACATGCGTCACAGCGTGGCTAAAAAATACCCTTGTACGACTGCCAGCCGGTCGCGATCTGCGTCCGCCCGCCGAAGGAACCATTGCCCTTGCCGCCGTAGCGGTAGAGCCTGCCCGCGGTGTCCCGCACGACCAGGTCGTTCTTCCCGTCACCGGTGAGGTCGCCGACGCCGACGACCGCGTTGTACGAGGCTCCCCAGCCGGCCGAGACCTTTACCCGCTCCTTCAGAAGTCCGGTGCCGGTCCCGTCGTAACGCCACAGGGTGCCCGCCTTGTCCCGGGCCAGCACATCACCGATGCCGTCGCCGGTCAGATCCCCGGCACCCACGATCCTCGTGTAGCCGGTCCACTTCGTGCGGATCTTCCGGCCGGCCGCGAGCGTCCCGTCGCTCTTCGCCGCGAAGAGGTAGACGTCCCCGGTGGACGTCTTGCGCGCCAGCAGATCGGCCCGGCCGTCGCCGGTCAGATCGCCGGGGGAGGTGAGCACGTTGTACGCGTTCCAGCCGGTGCCCAGCTTCGTGTACGGCGTCGAAGGCGTCGGCGCCTGACCGCACTTGGGCTTGTAGCCGCGCAGCGAGCCGTCCGCCATCCGCACCAGCACGTCGTTGCAGCGGTCCCCGTTGAGATCGCCGAACGGCACGGCCACCGCCTTGGTGGACCAGCCGCCGCCGGACACCTTCCCGGCCAACCCGCCCTTGCCGTCGCCCTGTCGGAAGGAGAGCGTGCCGGAGGAGTCGAGGGTGAGCAGATCGCCGATGCCGTCGCCGCCGACGTGGTCGTGGCGCACGGCGGCGCCCTCGCGCAGGGCGGCCTTCCCGGTGAGGGTCAGCGGGGCACCCTGGCCGTCGGCCGGCTGGGCGGTGAGCGTCCAGGTGTACGTGCCGTTCGGCGCGTAGCCGCCCGCCGCGGTCCTGCCGTCCCAGGCGGCCGTCAGCGTCCCTCGCACCTCGCCGCCGGTGAGCGTGCGCACGGTGGCGCCGGACGCCGACTTCAGCGTCACCTTCCAGGAGGCGGCCGGCCTGGACAGCTGCCAGGACGCCTGCCAGCCGGCCGGCGCCTTGAAGGAGGCCGGTGCGTCGGCCACGGCCGCGGTCAGCGGCGAGGCGGGCACCCCGCTCGCGACGACATGGACGGCGTTCTCCTTGTCGACGTAGGCGATGCCACCGCCGAAGCGGTCCACCGCCCAGGTACGGCGGCGGCTCTCGCTGCCGTCGGTCGGCATCGGGATGCCCAGGTCCCGGGTGACGGCGGTGCCGTCGTGGAAGTCGGTCAGGCGCAGACTGGAGCCGGTGTAGCGCTGGTTGACGAAGTAGCCGTCACCGAGCAGACCGCCCCGGCCCGCGGGCAGCGCGATCTTCGCGCCGGTGTCCACGTTCACCACGCCGTGCTGCTGGAACTGCGGGCACGTCCAGTACAGCCACGGCCCGGCGCTCTGCAGCTCGACCGGGACACAGGGCGCGCCCGTGTCGAGGGTCCCGGTGTCCTTGCCGGTGGCGAGGTTCTTGCGGGCGACCGTGCCCGCCGTCGCCGTACCCGTGTAGAGGGTGCTGCCCCACACGGTCGCGCCCGTCTCCGCGCGCTGGTCGACGACCGTCCCGGTGTCCAGGTCGACGACGATCGTCTTCCCGTCCTCCACCGGGTAGCCCGGCACGGTCGGCCGGCCGCTCTGGTAGACGGCGTACCGCCCGAAGGAATCGGTGAGCCGTCCGTCGAAGTCGCCCGTCAGGGCCCTGTCCGCCCGGTCGGGTCCGCGCCGGCCGACGATCTCGACCTGGGCGGGGCTCGACTGGTAGTTGCGCACCTGGTAGACGCTGCGCCCGTCCCCGCTGTTGAACAGCTGGGTGCACAGCACCTGCCCGCAGACCGTGTAGTCGTACGACCGTCCGCTCTCCCGTCCCACCCACACCGGGTCGGAGGCGGAGGTGGGCGCCTGGGCGGGGCTGAGGGTGCGGTTGTAGAAGCCGGCGCCCTGGGGACCCTCCTTCTCCACCGTGGAGAGGATGCCCGCGCTCAGCGCGATCGCGTCCACGCCGCCCGCGACGGGGGCGATCCGCCGCACCTTCGTCAGCTGCGGCACCCCGTCCGCGCCGAGGGCCGCCTTCTGCAGGTACCAGTCCGCCGACGAGGTCCCGCCGATCACCGCGACTCCGCCGCCCGCGATCTGCACGGCCTCGTTGTCGGCCTTCTCCAGCAGGGTCCGCCGCTCCTGGCCGAACGAGAGGGCGACCAGGCTCCGCTTCAGCGCCGCGTCCGTGCCGTCGGCCCGGGTGAAGGCCAGCAGCCAGCCGTCGAGCAGCCCGATCTTCGAGAGGTCCAGGTCGGAGGGGACCGGGAAGGTCCGCTCCGGCGCGTCCGGGTCGGTGCGCGAGCGCACATGTGCCACCCGGTCGGGGTCGATCCACAGCAGGTCGTCCCCGGCGAGCGCCACATACGGGCTCCAGCCGGTGTCCGCGGCGAGCGTGCGCAGCTGCCCGGTCCCGAGGTCGATCAGCCCGAGCCGGTCGTACCGGCCGTTCTCCGCGTCCCCGGCCGAGGTCGCGAACCGTACGACGGCCTCCCGCGCGTCACCCGCGACCAGCCGCACCTGCTTCAGGTCGGTGCCCTCGGGCCAGCCGGTGACGGTGACCTTGGCGTCGATGACCGGGTTGTCCGCGGGCAGCAGATACCAGCTGTCCACGGTGCTCAGGTCGCTGTCCGTGTAGTCCTGCACCAGGACGGTCGAGCCCAGCAGGCCCCTGAAGAGGTCACCGGAACCGTAGGGCACGGTGAAGCGGTGCGCGGTGCCGTCCGCCATGTTCGCGATGTCGATCGAGCCCAGGTAGTGGTGGGCCACGTAGTCCGACTCGACGCCGAACTCCGCGAAACCGGCGTCCTCGTTGTTGCCGTAGCCGAGCAGGGTCGTCGTCTCACCGGTGTCGAACCGGGTCCACTGGAACTCCTGCCCGGAGCTCGGGTCCGCGTCCTCCGGCGAGTGCACGAACCCGGTCGCGCCGAAGGAGCCCAGCGAGTCCTCGCGGGGTACGGCACGCCAGTTGGGCGTGATGTCGAGCTGTCCCGGGGTGTCCGCGACGGCCGGCGCGGCGAGCTGCGGGGTGAGCCCGAGCCCCAGCGCCAGGATGCCGGCCACCGCCCCCGCCCGGATCATGTGCCGCCTGTCCCCCATCAGAAGATCCCCCTGTAGCCCTGCCACCCGGTCGCGATCTTCACCCGCGCCCCGAACGACCCCTTGCCGTCACCGTTGTTGCGCCACAGGGTGCCGCCGGTGTCCCGCGAGACCAGGTCGTTCTTCCCGTCCCCCGTGATGTCACCGACGCCGACGACCACGTTGTACGAGCTCCCCCAATTGGAGAAGACCTTGACCCGCTCCTTGACCTGACCGTTCGCGGTGCCGTCGTAGCGCCACAGCGTCCCGGCCCGGTCCTGCACCAGCACGTCCCCGAAGCCGTCGCCGTTCAGGTCACCGGCGCCGACGATCTTCTTGTACGTCCCCCAGCTGCGGATCTTCACGCCCGCCCTGAGCTTGCTCGCCCCGTCGTTGGCGAAGAGGTAGACATCACCGGTCGAGGCCTTGCGGGCCAGCAGGTCGGCCCGTCCGTCGCCGGTCAGATCACCGGGCGAGGTGAGCACGTTGTACGCGTTCCAGCCGGTGCCGAGCGAGGTGTGGCTGTTCGACGGGGTGTACGGCTCCCCGCATCGGCCCGCGTAGCGCCGCAGTTCGCCGTTGGGCATCCGGACCAGCATCTCGGCGCAGCGGTCCTTGCCCATGTCGCCGAAGGGGACGGCGACCGTGCCGGCGGGCCAGCCCGAGCCGGAGCGCTTGAAGTCGAAGGTGCCCTTGCCCTTGGTGTACTGCAGGCTCAGGCTGCCGGAGGAGTCGAGGGTGACGAGCTCGCCGTAGCTGTAGTAGCCCTGGTCGTGGAAGCCCTGGAGGCCGCCGTCGTACCCCAGCGAGCCGCCCGTGCTGTACGTGCCGCCGCCGTCCTCGGCGACCGCCTTCAGCGTCCAGGTCTTGGGGCCGTTGGTGAGATAGGCGCCCGAGTCGGACTTCAGGTCCCAGTCGACGTCGGCCTGCGCGCCGCTGCCCGTGATGGTGCGCTCGGTGCGCCCCTGCTGGTCCTTCACCGTGAAGGTCCAGTTCGCCGGCTTGTTCAACTGCCAGTAACTGCCCCAGTATTCGACGCCGTTCCTGCCCTTCACGTCCACCGCGTCGCCGGCCACGTCCGACTCGATCTTCGCCAGCGCCGCGGTGGGCACCCCGCTCTGCACGATCCGGATCGAGTGGTCCTGGCCGACGTAGGCGATGTCGCCGCCGAACTTGTCCACCGTCCAGGTCAGCCGCCGTTGGTCGGCGGTGTTCCCGGCCGGCAGGTCGGCGATCTCGCGCGCGGCGGCGGCCGTACCCGAGTGGAAGTCCGTGAGCTTCAGCTTCCCGGCGGCACGGTCGTGCTGGACGAGATAGCCGTCACCGACGAGCGCCGGTCCCGAGGGGACGGCGATGTTCTTCTTCGCCGTACGGTCGTACACGCCCGCGGCGCCCGTCGGGCCGCAGTTCCAGTAGATCCAACGGCCGACGACCTGGAGCTCCTTGACCGTGCAGGGCGCCCCGGTGGAGACGGTCGCGACGGTCTTCCCGCCCTCCAGGTCGTACTGCGTGACGACCCCGTTGCCCGAGCCCGGCGTCCACAGCGCCGAACCCCACACGGAGGCGGCCGTGATCGCACGGGTCAGCCGGACGTCGGCGGTGCGGTAGGGCGCCACGGCGTCGACGTACTGCTTGCCGGTGGAGGACGCCTGGTAGACGTAGTACCGGCCGGTGGCGTCGACGAAACGGCCGCCGGTGACCGTCGGTTCGTCCGTGCCGCTCAGCGAGGTCTCGGCCGTATGGATCTGCGCCACCTGCTTGCCCGACTCGGTCTCCATGAACGTGCCGAGGTAGGTGTTGCCGAAGGTGCGCAGCGGAACGCAGCCCTCCGCGCCGGCGTCGCACGGCACCCGCTGGACATGCTCGCCGTTGGCGTACGTCGAGGCGTACCCCCGGGACGTCTTGTCCAGCACCGTGGAACCGTCGGCGGAGATCTGCCGCCCGACCACCCACTGGTAGCCACTCGGCGTGTTCTCGACGCTGGTCAGAAAGCCGCCCGCGTAGTCGATGCCCCAGACGCCGTCGGTGGTGATCGGCGTCGGGGTGGTGTCCGCGACGGCGGACGACGGCAGCAGCGGGCCCAGACCGGCCGCCAGGACGGCGGTGGCCGCGAGCAGGCGCAGGCGTGCGTGGGCATGTCGAGCCAAGGAGACCCTCCCCGAGAGACGAGACGGGCGCGGCACCTGTCCGGCGCTCCTGGCCCGGCCCCCCGGCCGTCCCACCCGTCTCACAAGTCCTCCGATCTTACCTTCTCTTAACCTTTTCGGAGAGCGTTTTCTGATCGGGTGCACGACAAAGCGCCGTGGCCCTCACCACGTAAAGGGATTGCCCCAACAACAAATCACGTGAACCGACAAATAC
>NZ_JBEXCS010000144.1:0-15802 GCF_040605395.1 Streptomyces sp. NPDC005648
GAACACGGGCCATGGCCACCGGAACCCCGAACGCCCCTCGGACGTTCTCCCAGGTACATGTGCGACCACGGGGGCCGTACCGGGCGGGTGAGGTGGGGCGGGGTGCGGGTCCTGGTGATCGGCGGGGGAATCGCCGGAGCGGCGACGGCACTGGCCCTGCACAAGGCGGGCCTGGACGTCGACGTGTACGAGGCGCACCCCGACTCGGCCGAGGACCTGGGCGCGTTCCTCACCCTCGCGAGCAACGGCATGCGTGCCGTGGCCGAGCTCGACGCCTCCAGCGCGGTCACCGCCCTCGGCTTCCCGCTGACCTCGATGCGGGTCCTGGACGGCGCGGGCGCCGAGCTGGCGCTGGTACCCCTGGGCGAGGCCGCCGACCCGCTCCTCCGGTACCGGTGCCTGCGGCGCGGCGCCCTCGGCTCCGGACTGCAGGCGGAGGCCGCGCGCCGCGGCATCGCCGTCCACCACGGCACCCGGCTCACCACCGTCCAGGAGGACACCGACGGCGTCACGGCGCGCTTCGCCGACGGGAGCACGGCCGGCGGCGACCTGCTGATCGGCGCCGACGGCCTCAACTCCGCCGTCCGCGGGGCGATCGCCCCGGCCGTACGCCCGCTCCACGCGGGCCAGCGCGTCTTCTACGGCTACACGGACACCGCGTCCCCGCCCACCGGCGACGCGCGCATCACGATGATCCGCGGCAGCGCCGCCGCCTTCGGCTACGCGGTGTCACCGGGCGGCGAGACGTACTGGTTCGCGCGCGTGCCGGGCGAACCGCTCCCCGCCGAGGAGATCGCCCACGGCACGCCCGCCGGATGGCGCGAGCTGCTCCTCCCGCTGCTGCGCGAGGACGCCACCCCTGCCGCGGACATCGTCGCGGCCACCTCCGACGACGTCCTCGTCACCAACGCCACCGAGATTCCCACCGGCACACTGTGGCGCTCCGGCCGTACCCTGCTCGTCGGCGACGCGGCCCACGCGGCCTCCCCGGCGACCGGCCAGGGCGCCTCGATGGCGCTGGAGGACGCGGTGGTCCTCGCGAAATGCCTGCGCGACGCACCGGACACCGACGCGGCGCTCTCCCTCTACGAGGAGCTGCGCCGCCCGCGCGTGGAGCACAACGTCACCGTCAGCGGCGCCATCTCCCGCGGCGCGACCGCGCCGTCCCCCGCCCGCCGGAGTGCGCCCCCGTCCCGCCCCGGGGACGACGAGCTCGTACGTCTGCTGGAGTGGGAGTCCGACGTGTGGACGGCGGCGCGGGACGTCGGGCGGGGGCAGCGGGAAGAGGCCCGTCCCTGACGCCCTCTCAGCCTGTTACCGTCCCTCGGTGTTCTCCCTCATAGAGCCTCCCTTCTTCACCCGTCTGCGCGAGGCGCGGCGTGTCCTGGTCGCCGGTGCCGGCGGTGGATTCGACGTGTACGCCGGTCTTCCGCTGGCGCTCGCACTGCGGTCGGCGGGGAAGGAGGTGCATCTGGCCAACCTCTCCTTCGCCGATCTGTACGGGCTGGACCTGGATGTGTGGCTGGAGGCCGATGTCGCCGCGATCCGGCCGGACACCTCGGCGCGCGGGAACTACTTCCCGGAGCGGACCCTCGCACAGTGGCTGGAGTCGCAGGGGCTGCCGGCCACGGTGTACGCCTTTCCGCAGACGGGAGTCCGGCCGCTGCGGGCGGCCTACCGCTCGCTGGTCGAGCATCTCGGCGGCGTCGACGCCGTGGTGCTGGTGGACGGTGGCACCGACATCCTCATGCGGGGCGACGAGCACGGGCTCGGCACACCGGAGGAGGACATGGCCAGCCTCGCCGCCGTGACCGGACTCGACGAGGTGCCCCAACGGCTCGTGGCCTGCCTGGGGTTCGGGGTGGACGCCCACCACGGGGTCAACCACTCACTCGTCCTGCAGAACCTGGCCGCGCTCGACCGCGCCGGGGACTACCTGGGCGCGTTCTCGCTGCCGCGCGAGAGCCGGGAAGGCGCCCTCTACCTCGACGCGGTGGCCCACGCCCAGCGCGCCACACCCGACCACCCGAGCATCGTCAACGGCTCCGTCGCCGCGGCCGTACGCGGCGACTTCGGCGACGTCCGGTTCACGGAACGGACCAAGGACAGCGAGCTGTTCATCAACCCGCTGATGTCCCTGTACTTCTGTGTGGACGCCGTCGGCCTCGCCCGCCGCAACCTCTACCTGGACCGGATCGAGAACACCGCGCTCATGCGCCAGATCAGTTCCGCTATCCAGGACTTCCGAGACGGACCGGTCCGGCAGCGGCCGCCCCGCGCCTATCCGCACTGACCACGCCAATTCGGCCGGACGGCACCATTTCGGTGAACCCGCCCCCCAAATGGGCCCAGTTGTATACGCTCCAGATCCTTCACGAAACATCCACACAGGGGGGCAGATCTCATGCGTATACGCCTTGTCGCCGCGACCGGCATCGCCGCGGGCACACTCGCCGTACTGGCCGCCGTCCCGGCCCACGCCACCGAGTACTCGTCGGCGCTGAAGATCAAGGGCATCCAGTACGACGCTCCCGGCAGAGACTCCAACAACTGCGCCACCGGGAACACCAAGGACGAGTACCTGACGATCAAGAACTACTCGTCCGGCACGACCGTGAACCTCAAGGGGTACGTGGTCAAGGACAAGGCCGGCAACAAGTTCACCTTCACCAAGAACCACTACCTGCAGCCCGGCGACTACGTGAAGCTCCGCGGCGGCCACGGCACCGACTCGGACAGCAAGAACGTCGTGTACCGCAACAACTGCAACTTCATGTGGAACAACGACAAGGACACGATCCACCTGTACAAGCCGTCCGGCGCCGGAGCCGACTCGCACTCCTACACCAAGAGCGGCAACGACCCCGACGGCAACGGGTACATCACGTTCCACGGCTGACGGCGGAGAACGCCGCGGGGAGCACACCGAGCCACGGACAGACCGCGGCGACCCGCACGGCGAGAAGCAGCAGACCGAGCGCGGCCAGGGCCATGACGCCGCTGTCGGGGCCACGCTCCGGGCGGCGGGTGCGCAGCAGCAGCCACGCGAGGGCGCCGAGGACGAAGCAGGTGCCCGGGGCCCAGGCCGAGTCGGCCACGGCGGGGAGCAGGACGAGGGACGCGCCCATCACCACGCAGCAGGCCGTGTAGACCATGCCGGGAGTGGCGAAGGGCAGGTCGGCCGGCGGTGCGTCCCGGTGGAACGCGGCGCACAGGGCGAGGGGCGGCGGCCAGGCGAACAGAGCGGTGGCGACGGCGAACCAGGGGTCCGAGACACCGCAGTCGCTCACCAGTGGACCGACCAGCGGCCACAGGGTGGGCAGCGCGGCGAGCAGGACGGCCGCCCGGGCGAGACAGCGACGGTCGTGGAACAGGGCCCGCCCCTAAGCGGATGGTGGGCGGGCCCTGTTCGCGGGCGCCATTGTGGCGGGGCGGGGTACCCGCCGGGGATGTGTGAACCGTCCCGGCCTGGAGTGGATCGCTCGCGCCCCGAGTGCGCCGCGCGCATCCCGTGTGCCGCACCCCGCCCGAACTCCGGGAAAGAGCGACGACGATACTGGTCCACGCACGTGCCCCCGCCCCGAGATGGACTCATGCGCATCTCCCCCAGCGTCCGCCCGACCCCTTCGACCACCCTGTGGCTGGCCCGCGGCCGGCATACCGGGTCCGACGCGGCTGCCGCCGTACGCCACACCCTGCGGCGCCTCACATCCGCCGAGGTCCTCGACGACCATCTGGAGATCCCGGAGGCCGAGAGCGGCTCACGGCAGATCTTCGAAGCCCGCTGGAAGGTCGCCGGGACGGTGACCGTACGCGCCCGACTGACGCTCGAACCCCTCACGGAGGACGGACGGGAGTGGGTACTGGCGGCGGAGGCGGAGCGCGCGTGGCACCCGGAGTGGCCGTCGCCCGCCACCATGTTCTGGCCGGACGAGCCCGACACCGCCTGGGACCACGAGCCCGCCACGGGGCTGCGCCTGCGCGCCGCCAACCACCTCCCGACGGAGGACAAGGAGATCCGGCGGCTGCTCAGGAGCTCGGTGCGGGACGGCTGGAGCATCGACCTCGTCGTGCACGAGGCGATGACGCCCGACGCGCGCGGACAGCGGCCGCTGGGAGAGCTGCTGCCGCCCTCTCTGCGCCACCGGGTGCTGGAGCACCGGGCCGCTCCGGAGCAGCTGCGCATCGTGAACCGGGTGTTGCGCGAGTTCGGTGTGCAGGTCCCGCGCGGCGGCGCCGTCCTCGTGCCCCCGGACCCGGCTCCGACCGGCTTCGACGCCGACGACTTCGCCGTACGCACCGTCTTCCTCGACGGCTCGTACCCCACGGAAGTCGTCGACGCCCTCACCCGCTACGCCGCCCTGCCGCCGCCCCTGCCGGACGGAGCCGAAGGGGCCGTCAGCGCGCTGCGGGACGAGTGGCAGCTGATGACGCTGGAAGAGCAACTCGTCCGTGAGCGCGAGCTGGTGGCCATGTACACCGAGGCGCTCGACGCCATGACCAAGTCCCGGGACCTGTACCGCGAGGCCGCCGAACGGGCCCACGAGGCGCTGGCCGCCTTCCGCGAGTCCGGTGCGGCGGCCCCGGCGCCGGCGCCGCAGCCGACGGCGGTGCCCACCGGGTCCCCCTTCCAGCAGCTGACGCGCACCCTGGAACGCCTCAAGGACACGGCCAAGGCGCTACGGCCCACCCCCAGCGCCGACGGCTCCACCGAGGAACCCGGCAAGGACGGGACGGGCGGCGGACGGTCCGAGACCGCGGGCGAGTGAGCCAGGGGACGGAGGCGTCGACCGGCTCCGCGGAGCGGACGGCGCCGAGGGTCCCTGACCACCGCCGTGGTGACACCCGTCCCTTCAGTCCGTGCGGCGCCGTGCCGTGGCCAGCGGTCGCGCGGGCGTGACCGGCGCGGGTGCGGGCACCTGTGAGGCCAGCCGTACGAGCAGCGCCGTCAGGGCCGCGAGAGCGGCGCACACCGCGGCAAGGCCCGCGATCCAGCTCGGCGCGAGCGTGAGGTGCAGCGCCTCGGACAGCCGTGCCGAGTGGAACCGGCCCGCGTAGAGCTGACCCCCCGCGAGCACGGCGGGCACCACGACGCCCAGCGCCAGCGCCGGGACGGCGGGACGCAGGGTCAGCAGTACCGCGAGCGCCGCGCACAGCACGGAGACCGCGACGGCGGGGCCGTAGACCTGCGACGACACGCCCTCCCGGTGCACCGGGAACCAGAGCATCGCGCACAGCAGGAGGGCGCCGGCCGCGAGCAGCGCCGGCCAGGCGTGGCGCGCGGCGGGCCGGGGCGGGGTCCGGGTGAGGCGGCGGGGTGCGCGGTCGTCGGCGACAGGGGGCACGGCCTCGGGGCCGGGTGGCGGGAAGCCGCTTTCGACGGCCTCCTCCTGCTCGTCCGGGGTGTGCGGTTCGGGGTGGACGGCCTGATCCTGCCGCTCCTGGCTCAACCGGCCGATCAGCTCCACGAGTTCCTCGACGGGCCGCTTCATGGCGGCGGCGCGTGCCGCCTCCTGTCCGCAGTGGGGTTCCAGCGGGGTCCGGTGCAGCAGCGCCATCAGCCGCGAGACCTCCTCCACCGGGCGGCTCTCGGCGGCGGCGCGGATCGCGTCGTCCGCGCTGCCGGCGTCGCGCGGCGGCCGGGTCAGCAGGGAGACCAGACGGGTGACATCCTCCACGGACCGGTCGGTGCCGACCGCCCGGAGCGCGTCGACCGTGGCCTGCGCGTACTGCGGGGACTGCTCCAGCAGGGTGATCAGACGAGCGACGTCCTCCAGCGGCCGGTCGGCGACCGCGGCATGGACCAGGGCGCCGGCCGGATCGTTCTGCGGGGCGGTTATCGAGGGGTCGTTGGAACCGGGTGATGAAGAGCGGATGCTCATTTTGCTCTGCTCCATGGGGAGAGAAGGAGGGGTACGGCGGCTCTGGGCGCCCCCCGACGCTGTCCACGCGACGTTACGAGCCACCGCCGTCGGCGACCACCGCACCGCGCCACTCGGGTGAGCCGGGGGCATGAGACACACCTCTCTCCGAGGCGGGGGACGTACGAGCGCCCGATGCGGGAATCCGGGAAGAGGGGCGCGCCGTCCGGCACGCCGTACGGAGGGAGATCCGTGGACACGACCAAGACGGTGATCATCGTCGCCGCGATCCTCGCGGTGCTCCTGCTCGCGGCGGCCGTCACCGTGCTCGTCCGGCTGGTGCGGGCCCGCCGCGACCTGCGCCGGGCGGGGCTGCCGACCGGACCGCGCTGGGTCTTCTGGGGTGCCGTCCTCTACTTCGTGCTGCCCATCGACCTGCTTCCCGACCCCGTCTACCTGGACGACATCGGCGTCCTGCTGCTTGCACTGCACACTCTGCGAGCGCCACTTCGTGGGGCTTATGACCACAAATCCCCCACGATTACGCAGAGTAAGGAAACCAATCACTCGTTCGATTCGTATAAGTGACTGGAAGGGCAAGGCAGTCGGCGCACCACACGGCACTCCGGGCAGGGGACCACGTGGACGGCGCAGCACTGACGAGGGAGAGACCATGCAACCGTTCGCGCTCAACTACGCACGTCCGGCGGTGGAGTTGGAGGCCACGACTCCGTACGTCTACGACTGCGGGCAGCAGTTGAACGTGCTCATGGACGGCCGGGTCGCCGCCGGTGACCTCGCCCTGCTGAGAGAGCTGGGCACCACGACGTCCACCGCCGGCTCGAAGACTCACTTCGACGACTGAACGCGGAACCGCCGACCATGACCGTGCTGATCCTGACCTGTGAAGAGGATGTGACCGCCGACATGGTGGTCGTGCACCTCAACGCGTCCGGGGTCCCGGTGGTGCGCCTCGACCCCGCCGACCTCCCGGGCGGTGTCGCCCTGTCGGGCGAGTATGTGCACGGCGCCTTCCGCGGCCATCTCCAGTCCGCGGGGCGCCTGGTGAGCATCACCGGTCTCCGCTCGATCTGGGTGCGCAGGCCGGGCATCCCGGGCGCCCGGGCGCCGGGCACCTCCGACTGGCTGGCCGAGGAGACCTCCCAGGCGCTCTACGGCATGCTCCGGGGCAGCGGTGCCCGCTGGATGAACCATCCCGACGCGGCCCGCCGGGCCCGCCACAAGCCGTGGCAGCTGCGGCTCGCCCAGGACTGCGGGCTGCCCGTGCCGGCCACGCTGATCACGACGTTCCCGCAGGCGGCCCGGGAGTTCGCGGAGCGCTACCCGGATCTGGTGGTCAAGCCGGTGTCGGGGGCGCATCCACAGGATCCGCCGCGCGCGGTGCCGACCAGCAGGGTCGCCCCGGACGCGGACTTCTCCGCCGTGGCGTTCGGACCCACACTGCTGCAGCGGCGGGTCGCCAAACGGGCCGACATCCGGCTGACCGCGGTGGGCGAGCGGATGCTGGCCGCCCGCAAGGCGACCGCCGAGGACGCCGATCCGGACGAGGTGGATGTGCGCTTCGCCTCGGGGGGCGTGCCGTGGCGGCCCGTGGACGTACCGCCGCGGGTGGCCGACGCCGTCCGCTCATATCTGCGCCGGGCCGAACTGGCCTACGGCGCCTTCGACTTCGCCGAGGACGCCGATGGGACCTGGTGGTTCCTGGAGTGCAACCAGTCCGGGCAGTTCGGCTTCGTCGAGGTGGAGACGGGTCAGCCGATCGCCCGGACCGTCGCGGAGTGGCTGGCCCTTCCGCGTCCCGAGCCGCGACAGCAGGTCAACGGCTCGAACGCAAAGGTGTGTTGAGGCCGGTCAGAGGGGCAGCGTGCCGGACGGCAGCGCGGCGCGCTGCCAGCCGGCACCCGGGGAAGCGGGACGTTCGGGGGCCGAGAAGGCGCTGAAGGACTGCAGTGGACGCATGGCGTACTCCAGTTCGCGCCGCACGCGCTCGGCCTCCCTACGAGCCTGAAGGGGGATGTCGCCGCGCTCGGCGACAAGTCGGTCGTAGATGGGGGAATCCTGGAACACCCGTCAACGCGCCTTTCGTGTGGCGGCCCACAGGTATGGGCACAGTTGTCGAGTGTAAGCGGCGCGGCACACCGTGGCGTGAATTCCCTGGGAGCACTTGACGCCGGCGCGAGGGGCGTGATGTCGCTCAGGCACCGGTGGTGGAGCCGGGGCGCACGATCATCAGGACCGTGACCGTGGCCCACAGCAGGTTGAACAGGCCCGTGAACATGGCCAGTTGTGCGGTGCCGGACCGTTCCACGGGCTTTCCCGCGTCCAGCCGGCCGAGGAGTTCGTCCTGGCGGGGCAGGACGAAGGCGATCAGAATGCCCGCGGCCACGGCGGTCAGTGTGATGGACGCGACGAGCCAGCCACTGCCCAGGACGCCCATCGCGCCGGCCGTGGCGAGTCCGAGGGCGGGCACGGCGATGCCGATGCCCGAGTAGACACGGCAGATGCGGTGCAGCAGGCGGACCGTGCCCAGCGCCGACGCCTCGGCACCGGCCTGGCGCACCGCCGGCGGGAACATGCTCGCCGCGACGGTCACCGGGCCGACGGCCACGATCGCGGCGAGGACGTGGAGGGTGAGCAGGACCTTGGTCATCGGGCGCCTTTCGGGTGCGGTCGCTGGTGCCCGGCTCACGCTAGGGATCTTCGAGGCGACGACACAGGGGCTGAAACGACAGGAACCAACGGGTTCTCGCCAAGCCGATTCACGGCGTCGCAGGGGGATCCAGCAGGTCAGCCAGGTGGCGAGAACCCGTCTATCGTGGCCCTCATGCACTCCGTGGTGATCCTGGCGCTGGAACATGTCGTCCCGTTCGATCTGGCGGCACCCATGCAGGTGTTCGACTGGGCGCGGCTGCCGGACGGGCGCGGCCCGTACCGGGTGCGGGTGTGCGCCGAGCGACCGGACGTCCGCGGCGACGGTCTCGTGCTGCGCGTCGACCAGGGACTCGAGGCCATGGCGGACGCCGACACGGTCATCGTGCCGGGCTGCTCGCCGGAGGCGGGCCCGACACCGGAGCCCGTGCTGGCGGCGCTGCGGGAGGCGGCCGCGGCCGGCACCCGGATCGCCTCCGTGTGCACGGGCGCCTTCGTCCTGGCGGAGGCCGGCCTGCTGGACGGTCTGCGTGCCACCACACACTGGGCCGCGGCCGGCGATCTGGCCCGTCGCTTCCCGCGCGTCGAGGTGGAGCCGGACGTGCTGTACGTCGACAACGGCCGGATCCTCACCTCGGCCGGCGCGGCGGCCGCACTGGACATGTGTCTGCACATGATCCGCCGGGACCTGGGCTCGGCGGTGGCCGCCGACGCGGCCCGGATGTGCGTCATGCCCCTGGAACGGGAGGGCGGACAGGCCCAGTTCATCGTGCACGAGCAGCCGCCCGTGCCCCGCGGGTCGACTCTCGAACCGGTCCTGGAGTGGATCGAGGACAACCTGGCCGGCGAGATCACCCTGGGCGCGATGGCGGCGCGTTCGGGGATGAGTGAACGGACCTTCAGCCGGCGCTTCCGCGAGCAGACCGGTTCGACGCCGTTGCAGTGGCTGCTGCGGGCACGGGTACGGCGGGCCCAGTATCTGCTGGAGAACGGCGACCACCCGATCGAACGGATCGCCCGGCAGGCGGGGTTCGGCTCTCCGACGGCGTTCCGCGAGCGGTTCCGCCGGGTGGTCGGGACCACTCCACAGGCGTACCGGGCCGCGTTCCACGGGCGTACGGCCGCCGTGGCCGGTGGTTCCCGAAGCCCGGTGACCTCAGGCGGCCGGTGACAGGCAGTCGTCCCCGCACCGATGGCCGGCCGTCATCCGCCGGGAGGCGCGCAGCAGCGCGTCCGCTCGTACGATCGCCTCCCGCACGTCCGTGGCCCCCATCGTGGCGCACAGCGTGCGGCTGACCTCCGTCAGCTCCCGTGCCGTTCGGGGCGTGTCGCCCTCGGCCTGGGCGATGCGCAGCGACGCGTATCGGGTGAGCAGCGATCTGACGGCCTTCGGGTCCGCTACGAGCACGAAAACGCCCCTCTCTCCGGGTTTTCGCCTCGTGTTCCCGGGGTCACCCCGGGTCAATCCCATCTTCCGCGCCCCGTACCGCAATTGACGCAATACCGCCGCTCGACCCGATTCCCCGCGGCCCGGCGAAGCGTTGAGCAGAGAGTAACGACCCTCGCACGATCGGTGACCTTCATGAACCGTTCCGGCCGCCTTCTCTGCGCCCTGTATCTCGCCACCAGCGGCGGTCTCGCCTGGACCACGGTCCTCGCGTTCCGCGGCGGACCGCTGTGGGCCGCGTTCCTGTGCGCCGCCGCGAGTCTGGTCCCCGTCATCGCGGTCGTACGGGAGACGCTCATCCGGGACCTGCGGGCCGCGGCGGCCCGGCCGCGCCGTCCCGTGCGTTCGGCAGCCGAGGAGATCGTCCGCGAGGAGCTGGACGCGGCGTGCTGCGAGCGCTGGTGGACGAGCCTGGGCACCGACCACGACATGGCCTGTCCGCACCGGGTGCCGCGCAGCAGCGCCGCCTGACTCGGGCGACCTGGCCGGGCGCACGGGCACGTGGAGCACGCACAGCGGGTGGGTGAAGGTGGACACGCCGACCGCCGCGATCAGGTGGCGGCGGTCGGCGTGGAACAGGTACCCGAGGTGCTGAGCGGCTGTGCGGGGCGGACGCCGGTCAGACGCCGTCGAGCTCGGCGAGTTCCCCGGCGCTGAGGTCGAGCTCGGTCGCGGCGAGGGAGTCGAGGATCGTCTCGGGGCGGCTGGCGCCGGGAATGGGCACGACCACCGGCGACTTGGCGAGCATCCAGGCGAGGCACACGCGCTGGGGGCTCACCCCGTGCTTCTCGGCGATCCGGGCGAACGGCGCGTAGGCGGAGCCCAGATCGCGGGCGCGGGAGATGCCGCCGAGGGGGCTCCAGGGGAGGAAGGCGATACCGAGCTCGTCGCAGAGTTCCAGTTCGGGCTCGCTGGAGCGGAAGGCCGGGGAGAACTGGTTCTGCACGGAGACCAGCCGGCCCCCGAGGATCTCGTTGGCCTCGGTGATCTGCTCGGGGTTGGCGTTGGAGATGCCGGCCAGCCGGATCTTGCCCTCGTCGAGCAGGTCCCGCACCGCGCCGACGGACTCGGCGTACGGCACCCTCGGGTCGGGGCGGTGGAACTGGTACAGCCCGATGGCCTCCACGCCGAGCCGGCGCAGGGACGCCTCGCAGGCCTCCTTGAGGTGACGGGGGCTGCCGTCGAGGGTCCAGCTGCCGTCCCCGGGGCGCAGATGGCCGCCCTTGGTGGCGACCAGGACGTCCTTGCCCCGGTCGTGGGAGGCGAGGGCCTTGGCGATCAGCGTCTCGTTGTGGCCGACCTCGTGGGCGTCCCGGTGGTAGGCGTCCGCGGTGTCGATCAGGGTCACACCGGCGTCGAGGGCGGCGTGGATGGTGGCCAGGGAGCGGGCCTCGTCGGGCCGGCCCTCGATCGACATGGGCATACCGCCCAGCCCGATCGCGCTGACGTCGACGTCCCCGATACGGCGGCTCTGCATGTGCTCGTGTCCTCTTTCGGCTGTCGCACGGTACCGAACGGCGTCCGGCCCGCCGGACAGGAAGCACGGCGGCGCCGGAACGCATACCAGCCTGACCCGCCCACGGGCCGCAGGTCCAATAGAGGAAAGAGAACGCATTCAGCAGCCCGACCACTGAATCGGAAGGTCTCCCCACGCGGTTGCCGGCCCGGCGGGCCGGTGTGCGACGCTCACTGCCGAGCGGCCGCCACCAGGGGCGGCACGAAGGAGAGGCGGCGACATGCGCATCGGACTGCTCGGTACCGGCCCCTGGGCCAAGATCGCCCACGCTCCCGCCCTGAGCGAGCATGCCGAAGTGGACTTCGCCGGGGTGTGGGGCCGTCGCCCGGAGGCCGCGAAGGAACTGGCCGACCGGTTCGGCACGCGTGCCTACGACGATGTCGACGCGCTGTTCGCCGACGTGGACGCGGTCGCCGTGGCGCTGCCGCCGTCCGTACAGGCGGAGCTCGCGGTGCGGGCGGCGCGGGCCGGATGCCATCTGCTGCTGGACAAGCCGGTCGCCACGACGGTGGCGCAGGGGCGGGCCGTGGTGGACGCCGTGCGGGAGGCGGGGGTCGCCTCGGTGGTCTTCTTCACCACCCGCTTCCAGACCGGGCCCGCCGCGTGGATCGCCGAACAGGCGGGCGTGGACGGCTGGTTCACGGCGCACGCGCAGTGGCTCGGGGCGCTGTTCGGCCATGAGAGCGGCAGCCCGTTCGCCGACTCCCCGTGGCGGCGGGAGAAGGGCGCGCTGTGGGACGTGGGGCCCCACGCGCTGTCCGTGCTGCTGCCGGTCCTCGGTGACGCCCGGCGGGTGACGGCCGCGGCGGCCGGGCCCGGCGACACCGTCCATCTGGTCCTCGACCATGTCGGCGGTGCGTCGAGCACCCTCACCCTGAGCCTGTCGGCACCGCCCGCGGCCGCGGGGGCCTCGGTCGAACTGCGCGGCGCGTCAGGGTCGGCGCTGCTCCCGGAGAGTCCCGAGGGCGCCGTCACGGCCCTCGTCCATGCCACCGACGCGCTGCTCGCGGCCGTGAAGACGGGTCAACCGCATCCGTGCGACGCCGCCTTCGGGCTGCGGGTCACGGAGATCCTGGCGGAGGCCGAGACCCTGTTGGAACGTGCCGCGGACTGATGTGTCGTCACGGGCCGTCCCCGGTGGGGCCGTCCTCGAACGGCTCGTCGCTCCAGCGGAACCACGCCCGGTCGCCTTCGATGTGCAGCAGGAACTCGGCGACCGGGCCGGCCGGCGAGGACAGGGCGACACGCCGTCTGACCTCGTCGTAGGCCCTCTCCCACGCCTCCCGGTCGTCGTCCCGCTCGGCCAGGGCCAGTTCGCGGGCGAACAGCTCGCGGACGCCCTCGAAGCCCGGACCGGCGGTGAACCTCCCCGACAGCCACGGAAAGTCGGCGTCGTCGATCAGGATCTCCCCGACCGCCTCCGCACCGCTGTGCATCCGCCAGACCTCGCCCGTGAACCCCACCGCGTCTCCCCTGCCCGCCCCCGACGATCACGCCACGGACCAGCCTGCCACCCGGCACTGACAACGGGTCCGCCCGCCGCGTTCAGGTGCGTGTCACACGGCGCTCGCCGACGTCCTCGGCCGCGGCGGCCTCTTCGTGGTCGCCCTCGGCGTCGATGTGCGGCAGAACCCGGTCCAGCCAGCGCGGTGTCCACCAGGCGTGGCTGCCGAGCAGGGTCAGCACGGCCGGCACCATCAGCAGCCGTACCACGGTCGCGTCGATCAACACGCTCACGGCCAGGCCCAGTCCGAGCATCTTGACCACGATGTTGTCGCTCACGATGAACGCGGCAAACACACTCACCATGATCAGCGCCGCACAGGTGATCACACGCGCGGTGATCTCGAGGGCGTGCGCGACGGAGGCCTTGGCGTCGCCCGTGCGCAGCCAGTTCTCGTGGACGCGGGAGAGCAGGAAGATCTCGTAGTCCATGCTCAGTCCGAAGATGATCGCGAACATCATCATCGGCACATAGCTCTCGATGGGCACCTTGCCGTTGACCCCGAGCGCCGGCCCGCCCCAGCCCCACTGGAAGACGGCCACGACGACGCCGTACGAGGCCCCGATGGACAGGACGTTGAGGACGGCCGCCTTGACCGCGACGAGCAGGCCGCGGAAGACGGCCAGGATGATCAGGAAGGCCAGCGCGACCACCACACCGATGATCAGCGGCAGCCGGCTCGCGACGATGTCGCGGAAGTCGACCTGGGCCGCGGTGGTGCCGGTGACATAGCCGTGGGCCTTGGTGCCGGAGACCGCGTCCGGGAGGGTGTGGTGGATCAGACGGTTCGTCAGGTCCGTGGTGGAGGCGCTCTGCGGGGAGGCCTTCGAGTAGACGGTGCTGATCAGGACGTCACCGTCCTTGGTGGCTGTCAGCGGGGTGACCGTCGAGGCCCCGGCGACCGCGTTCAGGGTCTTCTGGGCCTGCGAGGAGAGCGCGGAGCGCTGCGACGAGGGCACGGAGGTCTGGTCGACGACGACGGTGAGCGGGCCGTTGGAGCCGGGGCCGAACGCGTTCGTCATCAGGTCGTAGGCGCGACGGTCGGTGAAGGAGGTGGGGTCGGCGCCGTCTCCGATGTGGCCGAGTTGGATGGAGAACAGCGGGATGGCGAGGATGACGACGGTCGTGACGCCTGCCGCCAGGAACTGCCAGGGCCGGCGCTCCACGCGTTGCGCGTAGCGGTGCCAGGTGCCGGTCGGCTCGGCTCCGGGCTCGGCGTCGGTCTCGGCGACGGGACGCCGGACGTGGTAGCGGTCGATACGTCTGCCGATCAGCCCGAGCAGGGCCGGGACCAGCGTCAGCGCGCCGATGACCGCCGACACCACCGTCGTGGCGGCGGCCAGCCCCAGTTTCCCGATGAAACTCACGCCGGACGCGTACAGACCGCCGAGCGCGATGATCACCGTGCAGCCGGAGACGAGCACGGCCCGCCCGCTGGTGGCGGTGGCGTGACCCGCCGCATGGACCGGATTCGCCCCGTTCATGAGGTTCTGGCGGTGCCTGGTGATCTGGAACAGGGCGTAGTCGATGCCGACGCCTAGCCCGATCATGGTCGCCAGCGTCGGCGAGACGGTCGCGAACGTGAACGCCGCAGCGAGCAGTCCGAGGATCGCGAGCCCGCCGACGGCGCTGACCAGTGCCGTGAACAGGGGCAGACCCGCGGCGATCACACTGCCGAAACCGATCAGCAGGACGACGATCGCGACACCGAAGCCGATCAGTTCGCTCACCCGGTCGTCCGGGGCGGGCCGGGCCAGTTCGCCGAGGGGTCCGCCGTATTCGACCTGGGCGCCGGCCGAACGCAGCGGCTGGACCGCCTTGTCCACACCGTTCAGGTAGTTGTCACCGAGGGTCGAGGGCTGGACGTCGAAGCGTACGGTGATGTAGCCCGTCTTCCCGTCGGAGGCGAGGGGGCCGACCTTCGAGGCCGGGGCGGACAGCGGGTTCTGGGCCGACAGGACGTGCGGCAGTTTCTGCACGTCGCCGATCGTGGTGGACATCTGTGAACTCAGCGAGGTGAGGGACTTCTGTCCGTCGTGCAGGACGATCTGGCTGCTGTAGCCGCCCGCCGCGGGGTCGTGCTGCTTCAGGACGTCGAGGCCCTTCTGGGACTGCACTCCGGGCAGTGAGAAGTTGTCCGAGTACTCGCCGCCGAAGGACCGGTTGAGGGCCTGCAGCGCCACGATGGCCACCAGCCAGGCCACGATGACGATCACGAAGTGCCGGGCGCACCACTCCCCCAGCCGTCGCAGTGCCCCTCCGGCGGCAGCCCCCGTTCCCCCTGCCTTGCTGCGGGTCGGTGACATGGCCTTCGTCTTCCTGTCGGCCAGGACGCTTGTCCCCCCATTACACGCCCGCCCGATCACTGCGGCATCTCGGGAGGCTTCCGGATGCACGCCGGGCCGGGGCGTTGAATGGTGATATCGGAACCGGGTACCGCACCGGGACCGACCACAGGATCCGGACCCCGAGGAGCAGAGATCATGCCGATGTCACAGCCCGACGCGTCCGGGTCGTCCGAGGACCGCGTCACCCCGGACGACCTGCTCCACACCCGTACCGGCACCGAGGTCTCGCCCGAGGACCTGGTCCTCGCCTCGGGCAAGGACGTCACGCCACGCAGTCTGGAATGGGCCCGCCACAAGCTGGAGACCGAGGGCCCCGCCGCCATGGAGAAGCTGCTGCCGTAGGCAGCCGCGCCCGTTCCGGGGGCAACATAGGCAGCGACCTGATGATCAAGATCCTGCGCCTGTCGGACACGCTGGAGGTCGCCGCCATGGTCGGTATCGACCCGGCCTCCGACG
>NZ_JBEXCS010000145.1:0-15482 GCF_040605395.1 Streptomyces sp. NPDC005648
CGGGCGGCTTCTCCGAGATGAAGGCGAAGCTGCCGACCGGGTACTTCGACCCGCTGGGCATCGGCGGCGAGACGATCTTCACCTATGTCCTGATCTACACGTTCGGCATGCTCATCGGGCAGGACATCTGGCAGCGCGTCTTCACGGCGCGCGGCGACAGCACGGCGAAGTGGGGCGGCACGGTCGCCGGCACCTACTGTCTCGTCTACGCCCTCGCCGGCGCCGTCATCGGTACGGCGGCCAAGGTGCTCTACCCGAAGCTGGCCGGCCCCGACGACGCCTTCGCCACCATCGTCAAGGACGAACTCCCCGTCGGAGTGCGGGGGTTGGTGCTCGCCGCCGCCCTGGCCGCCGTGATGTCCACGTCCTCCGGCGCGCTGATCGCCTGCGCGACCGTCGCCAACAACGACATCTGGTCCCGGCTGCGGGGACGCACCGTTTCCGGTGACCATGACGAAGTACGCGGCAACCGCGCCTTCATCCTCGTCATGGGAGTCGGGGTGATCTGCACGGCGATCGCCCTCAACAACGTCGTCGAGGCCCTGACGGTCGCCTACAACCTGCTGGTCGGCGGCCTCCTCGTGCCCATCCTCGGCGGACTGCTGTGGAAGCGCGGAACCGCCCAGGGCGCGCTGGCCGCCGTCGCCGTCGGCGGCCTCGCGGTCATCGGCCTGATGGCGGGCTACGGCATCCTCGCCAACGAGCCCGTCTACTACGGCCTGCTCTCCTCCCTCGTCGCCTACGTCGCCGTCTCCCTGGTCACGAAGCCGACCGACGCGGCCGTTCTCGCCGCCTGGCGCGAGCGCCTCGCCGGACGGGCCCCGGAGTCGGTCTCGGAGCCCGTCCCGGCAGCCCGGTAGAGTCGTACAAGAAATAGTACTTATCGCTCCATACGCGATGAAGCGTAGGAAAGAAGGCATTACCCCATGAGCAGCAACGAGACGCCCCGCGGCCCCGTCGACTCCTCCCGCGTCCCGCGGTACGCCGGACCCGCGACCTTCGCCCGGCTGCCCCGCCTCGACGAGGTCGGCCGGGCCGATGTCGCCGTGGTCGGGGTGCCGTTCGACTCGGGTGTCTCGTACCGGCCGGGCGCCCGCTTCGGCGGCAACGCGATCCGTGAGGCGTCCCGGCTGCTGCGGCCCTACAACCCGGCGCAGGACGCGTCGCCCTTCGCGCTGGCGCAGGTCGCCGACGGCGGGGACATCGCCGTGAACCCGTTCGACATCCACGAGGCCGTCGAGACGGTCGAGGCCGCGGCCGACGAACTCCTCGGCACCGGCGCCCGGTTGATGACGCTGGGCGGCGACCACACCATCGCGCTCCCGCTGCTGAGGTCCGTCGCGAAGAAGCACGGCCCGGTCGCCCTGCTCCACTTCGACGCCCATCTCGACACCTGGGACACGTACTTCGGCGCCGAGTACACCCACGGGACCCCCTTCCGGCGCGCGGTGGAGGAGGGCATCCTCGACACCTCGGCCCTCTCCCACGTCGGCACCCGCGGCCCCCTCTACGGCAAGCAGGACCTCACCGACGACGAGAAGATGGGCTTCGGCATCGTCACCTCGGCGGACGTCTACCGCCGCGGCGCCGACGAGGTGGCCGACCAGCTGCGGCAGCGCGTCGGCGACCGCCCGCTGTACATCTCCATCGACATCGACTGCCTGGACCCGGCCCACGCGCCCGGCACCGGCACCCCGGAGGCGGGCGGTATGACCTCCCGCGAGCTGCTGGAGATCCTGCGCGGCCTCGCCTCCTGCAACCTGGTCTCGGCGGACGTCGTCGAGGTGGCCCCCGCGTACGATCACGCGGAGATCACGTCGGTGGCCGCGTCCCACACGGCGTACGAACTGACCACGATCATGACCCGGCAGATCGCCGCGGCCCGCGCGGAGAACAAGGGGACCGAGGGGAAAGAGGGCAAGTGACCCACGACCACGACCTGGAACTCCGCCCGACCCAGGCGCAGATCGCCGCCGCTCTGAACCCTCCCGCGGGGCGCAACGGCGGAGACCTGGTCGTGGAGTCGCTGGGCGCGCTCGGCGCCACCACCGTCTTCGGCCTGCCCGGCCAGCACGCGCTCGGCATGTTCGACGCGCTGCGCCGCTCCGACCTGCGCTACATCGGGCTGCGGGTGGAGAACAACGCGGGATTCGCGGCCGACGCGTACGGCCGGATCACGGGCGAGGCCGCGCCGCTCCTGCTGTCGACGGGCCCGGGCGCGCTGACCTCGCTCGCGGCGCTCCAGGAGGCGCGCGCGGCCTCCGCCCCCGTGCTGGCGATCAGCAGCCAGGTCCCCACGGCCGGCCTGGGCGGCGGCCGTCACGGCTATCTGCACGAACTGCCCGACCAGGCGGCCTCGTTCAGGGGCGTGGTGAAGTCGGTCCACACGGTCCGTACCCAGTCCCAGATCCCCTCGGCGATCGCGGCGGCCTGGAAGTCGGCGCTCACGGCCCCGCACGGTCCGGTGTGGGTGGAGATTCCGCAGGACGTACTGCTGGCGGCCACCTCCGTCCCCGTGGTGACGGGCGGCGACACCTTCCCCGACGCACTGCCCCCGCGCCCCGAACTCACGGCCGTGGCGGCGCACTTGCTGTCGAAGGCGGCCCGTCCGGCGATCATCGCCGGCGGGGGAGTGGTACGGGCGGACGCGTCGGGGAAGCTGCGTCAGCTCGCCGAGCGGCTCCAGGCGCCGGTCGTCACCACCTTCGGCGGCAAGGGCGCGTTCCCCTGGACGCACCCGCTCTCCCTGCAGTCCTGGCTGGAGGACCGCCACACCACCGACTTCCTGGAGGACGCGGACGTCCTGCTGGTGGTCGGCTCGGGCCTCGGTGAACTCTCCTCGAACTACCACACGTTCAGGCCCCGGGGCCGGGTGATCCAGATCGAGGCGGACCTCGGCAAACTGGAGTCCAACCACCCGGCGCTGGGCATCCACGCGGACGCGCGACCGGCGTTGCAGGCACTCCTCGAGACGGTCCAGGAGCGTACGGACCCCTCGGCCCCGGAGCGGGTCCGGGAGCTGCTGGCGAAGGTGGCCGAGCGACTCGCCGCCCAGGAACTCAACCTGGAACAGGACGTGCTGGCGTCCGTCCGCCGGGCCCTGCCCGCGCACTCCCCGTCCTTCTGGGACATGACGATCCTCGCCTACTGGGCCTGGTCGGCCTTCGACCCCAAGGGCCCCAACCACATGCACTCCGCCCAGGGCGCGGGCGGCCTCGGCTACGGCTTCCCGGCGGCCCTGGGCGCCGCGGCGGCCGACCCCACGACCCCGGTGCTCGCGGTCTCCGGCGACGGCGGAGCCCTGTACTCCGTCGCCGAGCTGGCGACCGCCCGCCAGTACGACCTGAACGTCACCTGGCTGATCGTCGACGACGGCGGCTACGGCATCCTGCGCGAGTACATGACGGACACCTTCGGCGAGGCGACGGCGACCGAACTGACCCGGCCGGACTACGCGGCCCTCGCCGAGTCGTTCGGGGTGCCGGCGGTGCGGACGAGCCCGGAGAGCCTGGAGACGGACCTGGCGAAGGCCCTGGCGACCCCCGGGCCCTCGGTGGTCGTACTCCCGGCCCTGCTGCGGATGTTCGCGCCGACGCATCTCGGCGCGGGCGAGCGGTAGGGAGCGGTGGGGCCGTCGCCGTCGGCAGGGGGGCGGCCGGCTCTCCGCCCCGCGCAACAGGGCCGAGCCGAGCGGGGTGAGCGTGTGCAGGACGCTCGTGCCGTACCGGAGGCTGCTGATGAGTCCCGCGTCCCGCAGGGCGGTGATGTGCTGGCTCACGGTGGGTGCCGACACCCCCGCCAGCCGGGCCAGTTCGCCGGTGGTCGCGCCCGGGGTGATGCCCCGCAGCAGCTGTGCCCGGGTGCGGCCGAGCAGGACGCCGAGCGGCCTGTCGAGGGCGGTCGGCCGCATCTCGCGGAGTACGGGATAGACCAACACGGGCGGGAGCGCGGAGTCGCCCAGTGCGATGGGAGAGCCCCAGCAGAAGTACGACGGCACCAGGGTCAGCCCGCGCCCGTCGAGCACGAGGTCGCGCTCCTCCGCCGGATACTGCACATGGAGCACCGGTGCCTCCCAGCGCATCTGCGGCCCCAACCCGCCGAGCAGCCCGTCCACACCCCCGGCCAGCAGGGCACGCCCCCGGACCGACCGGTCCGCCTCCACCTGGGCCAGGGCTCGCTCCCGGAAGGGCGCCACGGCGACCTCGTAGTACCGCCGCAGGGCCCCCGCCACGTACTGGCGCCTCTCGCGCTCCACGAGCCGCGGTGCCCAGCGGGGTGCCGTGTTCGACGCGAAGCGCGCCACCTCCTGGCGCACCTGGTCGGCGGGTGTGTCCACGACCGCCGCGAGCCCGGCCGCGAGGCCCTGGGCTCCCTCCGCGGGGGTCAGGAAGTCGGGGAAGTACGCCGTTCTCGGGAAGAGCGGCAGCAGGACGTCCCGTAAGAGCCCCTCCAGCCCCTGGTCCGCCAGCCGCGCGCGGGTCGTCCGGTACCACTCCGCATGTGCGCTGCGCCCCTGCTGGGTCTGGAACCGGTGCAGGCTCAGCGCGATCTCCCAGAGCGGATCCGGATCGGACGCCATTCTGGTGCGGGCCAGGTCGGCTTCGGTGAAGTGGATGCGCAGCATGAGGCCCCCCGGGGTCCCGCCCGTTGTGACCGGGCGAGTCATCATGGCCGCCTCCGGACACGGCTGACAACACCTGCAACAGGCGTTATTCGGACATCTGTTCATCCCTCTGTGAAGAATCTGTGTGTGCCGTATTCCCGCCCCTGACCTGCGCTTTTCGGTCAGGGCCGCAAGGCATGGGCAACCGGTCCCGCTGCTGCCAGTGTTGTTCGGGCCACCCCGGGACCGACAGAAAGGAATGTCATGTCTATGACAGTACGGTCCAGATGGGCCCGTTCGCGCAGGGCGCTGGCGGCGACCGCCGGCCTGGCAGCGGCGCTCACCGTAGGCGGAGTCGTGACGGCGGCGCCGGCGTCGGCCGGTACCCACTGTTCCTCCGGCTATCACTGTGTGTTCTGGTCCACCTTCAACAGCGCCAGGCACTCGTACTTCAACAGCGACAACAACTTCACGAACGACACCTTCAACAGCACGACGTACGGCACCGCCGGCTCCGGCTCGACGGTCAACGACAACGTCGGGTACGCCAGCAACTCCTCCACCGGCAGCTACTACTCCCGGTACTACCTGGACATCGGCTACAGCGGCGGCATGGTCTTCTGCGTCGCGCCCGGCGGGGACGCGGATGCCATCATCGGCGGTTCGGTCAGCTCTCTCTCGCTGACGACCTCCAACCCGGGCGGCTGCTGGGACGACTGACCCGCACACCGTCGTGGATCCGGTGGCCCGCCGCCGGATCCACCCCGCCGGGAGGAGGAAGACCTTGGTAACACGCAAAATCGCCGCACTCGCGACCGCCGCGGTCGTCGTCGCCTGTGCCGCCTGGGTGTACGTCGACCGATCGGGGCCGTCCGCGACCGCCACCCCGCGGCCGGGGCCGGACGTCGGCCGCCTGAGCGCCCGTCTGCCCTTCTACCCGCTCCGGCACGCGCCCAGCGATCGACGGTGGCGGATCGACCGGGCGGTGCGGCAGTTGACCATCAGCTGCATGGCCGCCCACGGCTACCGGTACACGCCGGCCCCCGTCCCCAGGCCGACCGCGGCCACCGTCGACCACCCGCTGCCGTTCGGCCTGGAGTCGCTGGCCACCGCCACCGCCACCCCCGAACCAGGAGCGTCGGAACAGCGCAGGAGCAAGGCGTTCGTCCTCGCTCTCTACGGTCCCACCGACCGGCGTATCACCGCCCGGGGCAAGCTGGTCAAGGTCTCCGTGCCGGCCACGGGCTGCCAGGCCGAGGCCAAGAAGCGGCTCCTGGGCTCTCAGCGTCAGCAGTGGCTCCAGGTGACCGTCCAACTGGGCGAAGGCGAGATCCAGGCCCGCAAGAACCTGGACAAGGACCCCGCCTTCCGCGCGGCCGACGCCCGCTGGGCGCGCTGCATGCTGGCCGCCGGAGTCGAGACGGACGACCCCGTCCGCCTGCTCCAGAGCCTTCCCCGAGACACCGACTTCGCCACCAGCCCCGTCGCCAAGGCCGACATCAGGTGCAAGTCCGACACCGACTACCTGCGTACGGCCTACACCCGACTGGCCGCCGTCCAGCGCGCCTGGCTCGACGCGCACCCCACGACCCTCACGACCTGGCAGTCCCTCATGCGGCGCCAGGACGGAGCCGCGAAACAGGTTCTCGGGTGATGGACGCGGTGACGGGGCCGGTGACGTGTGCGGTGCCGTCTACCAGATCGCGTCCACCCACTCCGGGTGGTCGATGAACGGGTTCCGGTTGTGCTGGTACGTGTTGTAGATGACGTTGTTGCGGTTCTCCTCGAACGCGCTCGGCGGGTCCTCGTCGTTCCACTGCTTCAGGACCGAGAGCTTGCCGATGTACGGATTGGAGCCGTTGTTGACCTTGTCGTCGGGCTCCAGGTTCGCGAAGCCGTCGTCGCCCTCGTAGCGGACGGCCATGTAGAGGATCATGCGGGCGACATCGCCCTTGACGGCGTCGCGGGGCTCGAAGGAGTCCGAGTCGACCTTGCTGCCGCCGCTGTCGGTGAAGGTGGAGCCGCCCTCGTCGAAGTCGAGGTTGCCGCGCTTGCCGTTGACCGCGACGTCCTCCGGGCGGATGTGGTGCAGATCGGTGCCCGGTCCGGTCGAGGTGGTCAGATCGCCGTGCGAGATCGCCCACACGTGCTCGCGGTTCCAGTCGCCGCTGTCACCGCCGTTGAGCGACTTGCTCCGGGAGATGCCCGAGTAGAGCAGGATCACGTTGCCGCTGTTGTTCGGGTCCTGGTCCGTGACCTTCAGGGCGTCCCAGAGCGCCGAGTACGACAGCTTCGTCACACCGGTGCTGATGATCGTGTGCAGGGAGGACTTGAGGCTGGTGCCCGTCTTGCCGATCGCGTTCTTGTAGTACGTCGAGTCGTACGCGGTCGTCGTCGCGGAGGCCTGGGTCGCGGTCACGGCCGGGGCGGCGAGGCCCACCAGGACGGCCGCTGTGGTGAGGGCCACCGACTTCCAGCGGCGGATGCGTGTCGCCGGCATAAAGGTTGTCCCATCTACGCGGGTTGAATGGAGGCGGCAAGAGGGAGGGTGACATGGACATGAGGTCTCGTCGGTTAACGGGACGTTAAAAAAGGCCCCCGACCATGTGGTCGGGGGCCGTGGTGGGTCGGCGCGCGTCAGCTGACGTCCGACGGGTCCAGACGGTAGACCGTCGAAGTGTTCGAAGTGTTCGAAGTGTTCGACGAGTTAGACGAGTTAGACGAGTTCGAGGAGCTGGAGGAGCTCGACGTCGCGTTCTTGTCGTACGCGCTCTCCTTCACCGCCGTGCCGTGCTTCTGCACCCAGGCCGTGAGCTCCGAGTCGGCGCTGTTGCCGCCGCCGGGGCCGCCACCCATGCCGCCGCCGAGCTGGATGTAGTGCAGCTCGCCCTTCTTCACCAGTTCCTTGAGCTTGGCGAGGGTCATCGCCTTGTCGGAGCCGGTGAAGCCGAACATGGAGATCACGGGCTTGCCGGTGCTGAGGATCATCTGGCCCGCGCTCTGCGAGTTGGAGACCGCGATCAGCCACTTGGCGCCGTCCTGGTGCTTCTCCAGGTACGAGATCAGCTGGCTGTCGGCGCCGCCCCTCCCCCCGCCGCCGAAGCCGCCGCGGGTGCCGCCGGGTGCCGTACCACCGCCGGGGAACGCCCCACCGGCGCCGCCCTGTTGACCACTCTGGCCACTCTGGCCGCCCGGCGCACCGCTCGGCATGCCGCCCTGCGGCAGCTCACCGGTGCCGCCGCCCGGCGTCATCCGACCGCTGCCGCCACCGGGCAGCTCGCCGTTCGCCCGGCCGCCCCGCGTACCGTCCTGCCGGCTGCCGCCCGGACCGCCGCCGAAGCCGCCCCGGCCGCCGCCCATGCCACCGGGACCCCCCATGCCACCGGTCGACGGACCCGCCGTCGGATTGGTGCCGCCCATCATGCCGCTGGTGGAGCCGAAGGCCGGCGAGGCCGCGTACGCCGTCGGGCCCGCGAGGGCCGCCACGATCGCCGCCGCGACCGACGCGCCGAGGAGCCTCACCTTCGTACCGGAACCGCCGGACCGGAAGACGAACAGACCCACGATCGCGAGGACCATGACCACGGCGACCGCCGGCCACAGCCAGGTGTTCCAGCCGGTCGCCCGGCGCAGGAGCACCACGGCCCAGATGCCGGTGACCGCGAGACCCGCCGGCAGCACCCACGACCAGCGGGCGTCACCGCCGCGGAAGGCGCGCCACAGCATCACACCGCCGCCACCGGTGAGCGCCGCGATGCCCGGGGCCAGCGCGGTCGTGTAGTACGGGTGCATCGTGCCCTCGGCCATCGCGAAGGTCAGGTAGTGCAGGACCAGCCAGCCGCCCCACAGGATCAGCGCGGCGCGGGTGGGGTCGGTGCGCGGGGCGCGGCCGACCAGGATCACCCCGGCGACGAACGCGAGGAACGCGAACGGGATCAGCCAGGAGATCTGGCCCCCGAGGATGTCGTTGAACATACGGCCGATGCCCGCGGTGCCCGCGAAGGTGCCGCCACCGCCACCGCCACCGCCCCCACCGCCGCCGTTGCCCTCGCCGCCGAGGACCCGGCCGAGGCCGTTGTAGCCCATGATCAGGTTCCAGGCGGAGCCGTCGGTCGAACCGCCGATGTACGGGCGGTCGTCGGCGGGGACCAGGGAGACGGCCGTCGCCCACCAGAAGCTGGAGACCGCCAGCGCCACAGCGGCGAGCGCCAGGTTGACGGCCTTCTTCCTCCAGCCCGCCTTCGAGGCGTAGACGTACACCGCGAAGACGGCCGGCAGGGCGATGTAGCCCTGGAGCATCTTGGTGTTGAAGGCGAGGCCGAAGCACACGGCCGAGCCGATCAGGGGCAGCAGCCGGTCGGTGCGGACCGACCGCAGGGCGAGGGCCGCGCCCGCGACCATCAGCAGCACCAGGATGGTGTCGGGGTTGTTGTCCCGGTCGATGGCCACCGTGATCGGGGTCAGCGCCAGCACCAGAGCGGCGATGGCGGCCGCCGCATGGCCGAAGTACCGCTTCACGGACGAGTGCAGGATCCAGATCGTGCCCAGCGCGGCGGCGATCTCCGGCGCCATCATCTGCCAGGTGCCGAAGCCGAAGAGCCGGCAGGACAGGCCCATGATCATGAGCGCGAACGGCGGCTTGTCGACGGTGATGAAGTTCCCGGCGTCGAGAGAGCCGAAGAACCAGGCCTTCCAGCTCTGCGTACCGCTGTAGACGGCCGCGCTGTAGAAGCTGTTGAGGCTGCTGCCGCTCAGGTTCCAGCCGTACAGGACGCCGGCCAGGACCAGGATCGCGAGCAGCGCGGGCAGCGACCAGCGCGGGGCCCTGTCCGGGGGCGCCGGCACGGGCGGGGCCGGTGGCGCCCAGTCGGCGGACACGGTCTCGGTGTGGGGGTGGGGATCGGTGGCAGATGTCACGAGGGCATCGTGCGAACGCGCGGTGAGTGCGGGCTGTGCCGCACCTGGCTTCCACCTGTGAATCGGCAAAGGGGCCGGTAACGGGTTGGGCAGCAGTTGCTCAACAACCCCGTTGATGCGTGCAACCTTTCACCCGAACTTGTGTGTCAACACGGGCATGACTCATGGGAGATCCAGCAGCCGCGCGAGAGCGCTCGTCACCGGCGCCGTCGGCCTCGGTGTCCTCATACCCGCCGTCGCCGCCGCCTCGCCCGCCGCCGCCGCGACGGCACCGACCGTCAGCTGTACGTCCGCGAAGGCCGCGTTGGCCACCAAGCTCAAGAAGGACATCACCACCGCCCTCGCGAACCGCAAGGGCACCATCGCCGTCGGCCTCTACGACCGCACCACCGACACCACCTGCTCGCTGCGCGCCACCTCGTCCTACGACTCCGCGAGCGTCGTGAAGGTCACCGTCCTCGCCACGCTGCTCTGGGACGCGAAGAAGCACAACCGCTATCTCACCGACAGCGAGGCCTCGCTCGCCAAGGCCATGATCACCAAGTCGGACAACAACGCGACCAGCAAGCTCTGGAAGCAGCTGGGCCTGACGAAGATCAAGGGTTTCCTGAACGCCGCCGGCATGACGAAGACCGTCCCCGGCGCGAACGGCTACTGGGGCCTGACCCAGATCAACGTCACCGACGAGCAGAAGCTGCTCAAGCTGATCACCGCGAGCAACACCGTGCTGAGCGACAACTCCCGTGCGTACGTCCTGAAGTTGATGGGCCAGGTCATCTCCTCGCAGCGCTGGGGCACACCGTACGGCGTCCCGTCCGGGGTCTCCTGGCACGTCAAGAACGGCTGGCTGCAACGCTCCACGCACGGCTGGCGGGTGCACAGCGTCGGCACCTTCAAGGGCGGCGGACACGACTACATGATCACGGTGCTCACCTGGGGCAACAGCACCATGAACTACGGCATCACGACCATTCAGGGCGTCGCGAAGGTCATTCACCGGGATCTCGCGGCGAGTTGACCCCTGACGGCCTCCCGCCCGTCACCGCCCCGCCCTACGGTGACGCCCATGCGCCTGCTGAGAACCGAACGCCCGAGGACCGAACGCCCGATCACCGGACGCCGGAGTGCCGTACGTCCGCGGACCGTACTCGCGGCCACCGCCGCGGCCCTGGCGGCGGCCGCCTGCCTCACCGCCGCCGGGCCCGCCACCGCTGACGCCGACTCACCGGTGAACCACGCCTGTTCCCCGTCCGTCTCCATCGACCGCTTCTCCGACGCGCTCGACAAGACGACGTACGACGGGACCTTCGTCGGCAACTTCTCCGCGCTCGCCGTGGACCGGGACGGCTCCATCGCCGCCCTGGAGGACCGCTCCTCCCTCTTCGACCTGGACCGCCGGACTCTCCGGCCCGAGCGCGTGGTCCAGCTCGCGGACGAGAACGGTGCCGCGCTCGACAGCGAGGGCCTCGTCATCGACCGCGACGGCACCCGCCTCATCACCTCCGAGACCGAGCCGTCGATCCGCCGCTACAGCGTGGACGGCAGGATCCTCGACCGCCTCCCGGTCCCGTCCTACCTCTCCGTCGCGCCCGCCGGACGGGCCACGGTCAACCAGACCTTCGAGGGTCTGACCATGCTGCCCGGCGGTCACACCCTGCTGGCCTCCATGGAGTACGCGATCTCCGGCGACACGGCCGGCATCCTGCGCTTCCAGACGTGGACCAGGACCCGGGACGACCACTTCCGGCTCGGCGCCCAGTACGCCTACCGCACCGACGCCGCCTTCCTGGGTGTCCCCGAGGTCCAGGCCCTCCCCGACGGCCGCCTGCTCGTCCTGGAGCGCGGTTTCACCCCCGGCGTCGGCAACACGGTCCGCCTCTACCTCGCCGACCCCCGCCACGCGACCGACACCGGTGGCATCGAGAACCTCACGGGTCAGGCCGGCGTACGCCTGATCGGGAAGACCCTCCTCACGGACATCGTGACCTGCCCGTCACTGGGAGCGACCGCCAAGCAGCCCCAGCCCAACCCGCTCCTCGACAACATCGAGGGAATGGCGGTCACGGGGTACTCGAAGGGCCGCCTGAAGGTGCTCCTGGTCAGCGACGACAACCAGAACGCGACGCAGACGACACGGTTCTACTACCTGCGGGTACGGATCTGAGCGCTGTCTCACGTTTTGTTGCGGAGGGATGAAATCCGTATCCGTGTGTGTTGGTGCCTTCCGGTAGATCAGGACTTCTGACCGACGGAGGGCACCCGCGTGGAACCGCAAAGGGGCTGGGCACGGCGACTGGCGGGGTACGCGTGGCGCCATCCCAGGGACGTCGTCCTCGCCCTCGGCTCCTCCCTCGTGGGCATGGCCGTCATGGCGCTCGTCCCGCTGGTCACCAAGGTGATCATCGACGATGTGATCGGCGACCACAGCCGCCGTATGGGCCCGTGGGCCGGTGCCCTGGTCGCCGCCGCCGTCCTCGTCTACGTCGCCACCTACATCCGCCGCTACTACGGCGGCCGGCTCGCGCTCGACGTCCAGCACGACCTGCGCACCGAGATGTTCGAGACGATCACCCGCCTCGACGGCCGCCGCCAGGACGAGCTCTCCACCGGCCAGGTGGTCGGCCGCGCCACCAGCGACCTCCAGCTGATCCAGGGGCTGCTCTTCATGCTCCCGATGACCATCGGGAACCTGCTGCTCTTCCTGATCTCCCTCGTGATCATGGCGTGGCTCTCGCTGCCGCTCACCCTGGTCGCGCTCGCCGTCGCCCCGGCCCTGTGGTGGATCGCCAAGCGCAGCCGCTCCAGGCTGCACCCCGCCACCTGGTACGCCCAGGCCCAGGCGGCGGCCGTCGCGGGTGTGGTCGACGGTGCCGTCAGCGGCGTACGCGTGGTGAAGGGCTTCGGGCAGGAGGACCAGGAGACCGGGAAGCTGCGGGAGGTGGGGCGCAGGCTCTTCGCGGGCCGGCTGCGCACCATCCGGCTGAACAGCACCTACACCCCCGCCCTCCAGGCCGTCCCCGCCCTCGGCCAGGTCGCCATGCTCGCCGTCGGCGGCTGGCTCGCGGTCCGCGGCCACATCACCCTCGGCACGTTCGTCGCCTTCTCCACCTACCTCGCCCAGCTGGTCGGCCCGGTCCGGATGCTCGCCGTGGTCCTCACGGTCGGCCAGCAGGCCAGGGCCGGCACCGAGCGGGTGCTGGAGCTGATCGACACCGAGCCGTCGATGACCGACGGCACCAGGACCCTGCCCGCCGACGCCCCCGCGACCGTCGAGTTCGACGACGTGTCCTTCGGCTACGACCAGTCCTCCGGCGGCACCCGTCCCGTCCTCGACGGCCTCAGCTTCGAGATCCGCCCCGGCGAGACCCTCGCGGTCGTCGGCTCCTCCGGCTCCGGCAAGTCCACCGTCTCCCTCCTCCTCCCGCGCTTCTACGACGTCACCCACGGCGCCGTCCTCGTCGGCGGCCACGACGTCCGCGAGCTCACCCTCGACTCGCTGCGGGCCGCGATCGGCCTGGTCCCCGAGGACTCTTTCCTCTTCTCGGACACGGTCCGCAACAACATCGCCTACGGCCGTCCCGACGCGACCGAGGACCAGATCCTGGTGGCCGCCCGCGCCGCCCAGGCGGACCGTTTCATCAAGGAGCTTCCGGACGGCTACGACACCAAGGTCGGCGAGCACGGCCTCACCCTCTCCGGCGGCCAGCGCCAGCGCGTCGCCCTGGCCCGCGCGATCCTCACCGACCCGCGCCTGCTGGTCCTCGACGACGCCACCTCCGCCGTGGACGCGCGCGTGGAGCACGAGATCCACGAGGCCCTGAAGCAGGTCATGCGGGGGCGCACCACGCTCCTCATCGCCCACCGCCGCTCCACCCTCAACCTCGCCGACCGGATCGCGGTCCTGGACGCCGGACGCCTCGCCGACATCGGCACGCACGAGGAGCTCCAGCGGCGCTCGGCCCTCTACCGCCGGCTCCTCACCGACCCCGACGAGCTCGGCGGTGTCTCGCCCGGCCACACCCCGCCGGTCGCTCCGGCCGAGGACACCTCCGTACGGGACGAACTCGACGCGGAGTTCGACGCCGAGCGCGGTGTCACCCCGAGGCTGTGGACCGGCGACCGCGAGCCCAAGGACCAGGCCCTGGCCGGGATGCCGGCCACCCCCGAACTCCTCGCCCAGGTCGACGCGTTGCCCCCGGCGACCGACACACCGGACATCGACGAGGGGCGGGCGGTGCAGCCGGAGGAGTCGTACGGACTCAAGCGTCTGCTACGGGGGTTCGGGCTGCCCCTGCTGGTCAGCCTCGGGCTGGTCGCCGTGGACGCCGGCGTGGGGCTGCTGCTGCCGATCCTCATCCGGCACGGCATCGACCAGGGCGTCACCGCGATGGCCGTGGGCGCGGTCTGGTCGGCGTCACTGCTCGGTCTGCTGGCGGTGGTGGCCCAGTGGGCGGCGCAGATCGGTGAGACGCGGATGACCGGGCGGACGGGCGAGCGGGTTCTGTACGCGCTGCGGCTGAAGATCTTCGCCCAGCTGCAGCGGCTCGGACTCGACTACTACGAGCGGGAGTTGACCGGGCGGATCATGACGAGGATGACGACGGACGTCGACGCCCTCTCGACCTTCCTCCAGACCGGCCTGGTCACGGCGTTCGTCTCGGTCGTCACCTTCTTCGGCATCATGGTCGCGCTGCTGGTGATCGACGTACAGCTGGCGCTGGTCGTGTTCGCGACCCTGCCGCCGCTGATCGTCGCCACGTTCTTCTTCCGCCGGGCGAGTGTGAAGGCGTACGAACTCGCCCGTGAGCGGGTGTCGTTGGTCAACGCCGATCTCCAGGAGTCGGTGTCCGGGCTGCGGATCGTGCAGGCGTTCCGGCGGGAGCGGGACGGCGCGGCGCGGTTCGCCGAGCGCAGCGACAGCTACCGCACGGCGCGCACCCGGGGGCAGTGGCTGATCTCGATCTACTTCCCGTTCGTGCAGCTGCTGTCGTCCGTGGCGGCGGCCGCCGTGCTGATCGCGGGCGCGGGCCGGGTGGACGCCGCCACGCTCACCACCGGCGCCCTGGTCGCGTATCTGCTGTACATCGACCTGTTCTTCGCGCCGGTCCAGCAGCTCTCCCAGGTCTTCGACGGCTATCAGCAGGCCACGGTCTCGCTCGGCCGTATCCAGGAACTGCTCCAGGAGCCGACCTCCACCAAGGCGCCCGACGAACCCCTCGAAGTCCTCTCCCTGCGCGGCGAAGTCGCCTTCGAGGACGTCCACTTCGCCTACGGAGACGACGAAGAGGCCCTGGGCGGTGTGCAGTTGACCATCCCGGCGGGCCAGACCGTCGCCTTCGTGGGCGAGACGGGCGCCGGCAAGTCGACCCTCGTCAAACTCGTGGCACGGTTCTACGACCCCACGGGCGGCCGGGTCACCGTCGACGGCACCGACCTGCGCGCCCTGGACATCACCTCCTACCGCCACCGTCTGGGCGTCGTCCCGCAGGAGGCGTACCTCTTCCAGGGCACCGTCCGCGACGCCATCGCCTACGGCCGCCCCGACGCCACCGACGCCCAAGTGGAGGCGGCGGCCCGCGCGGTCGGCGCCCACGAGATGATCGCGACCCTCGCCGGCGGTTACCTCCACGAGGTCGCCGAGCGCGGCCGCAACCTCTCGGCGGGCCAGCGCCAGCTGATCGCACTGGCCCGCGCCGAACTGGTCGACCCCGACATCCTCCTCCTCGACGAGGCCACGGCCGCCCTCGACCTCGCCACGGAGGCCCAGGTCAACCAGGCCACAGACCGCCTGGCAGGCCGCCGCACCACCCTCGTCGTGGCCCACCGCCTGACCACAGCGGCCCGCGCCGACCGAGTGGTCCTCATGGACCACGGCCGCGTGATCGAGGACGGCACCCACGACGAACTCCTGGCCCTGGAGGGCCGGTACGCGGAGCTGTGGCGGGCCTTTGTGGGGGAGGGC
>NZ_JBEXCS010000146.1:0-15129 GCF_040605395.1 Streptomyces sp. NPDC005648
CCCCATTCACCCCCTCACCACGGCAGCAGTGATCTACTCTCGGGTTTCTGTAGTTCTCGCGGGTGCACTCCCGCTCGGCCGGGCCGCCGCCGCCCCGGCGGCTGACCAGCCAGGCCGACGGGACGACGTCACGCAGAAACGCCGAGCGGCGGGTGCTCAAGCACGCTGGGCCTGTACTCCACCAGCTGGATGCGGCCGTCGAACGTGCGGTGCCCGGTCATCTCGAGGGCAACGTCCGGATAGCCGTCGTAGATGCGTTCCTCGCCCGTGGCCCCGGTGATCACCGGGAACATCACGACCCGGAAGCGATCTACCAGACCGGCTCGCAGCAGAGACCGGCACAGGCTGAGGCTGCCGATCGTGCTGAGCAGCCCCGAGCCAGTCGACTTCATGGCGCGAACCGCCTCGACGGCGTCGTCGCGGACAAGCGTGGAGTTGGCCCACACCAGCGGCTGATCCAGTGAGGAGGAGAACACCACCTTGGACGCTTGCGTGAGCCCGTCGACGGACGCCTCCTCTTCGGGCCTCAACTCCTCCTGGCCGCCCGGGACCCCGCCCGCGGCGAAGCCCGCCATCAACCGGTAGGTGTTCGCGCCCATCAGATAGGTGGCCTCGGGCTGCTCGCCAAGCCACGCGAGATACTCCGGACCCTCGAGCCCCCAGAACCCGGGCCATCCCTCACCCGACGCACAGCCGTCGAGCGAGGTGATGAAGTCGACGAGAAGCTCCGACATGACCATGTCCCTTCCTAGCCACGGTGTCACGAGCATGGACCGGTCAGCAGCCGCAAACTCATCGGCCATCCTGCGGCAAGCACGCCGGCCCCGCCCATACAGGACATTCCACGGCCTCGCATCACGAACAGGCGTAGGGACACCCTGAGCAGGGGTGCTCAATGTCAAAGAGCCCCCATCTTCCGCGCGCCCCCGATTCACCGGCTCGAGACCGGTCGGCCAACGCGAGCCGGGAGGCTGGAAGCGGTCGAGCCGACAGCCCGCCAGCACCGGCTCGACGGTGCCGTCGACCAGGTCCCTCGCGACCAGTCGGCCCACGCCTGGGGCGAGCGTGACCGCCGCGTCCATCACCGCCAGGTACAGGCCCGCAACTCCGAACATCCTGCTGCGCGAAGCCCTGCCGAATCTCAGGGCGGATCACCGGCGCTTCGAGGCCGTCCCGCTCACCGAAGCCCGCGCGCCCCCTCGGGAGCGACGTCGAGCCCGTACTGCGGCCCGGCGGAACGTCGACGCGCCGGCTACCACGCGTACTCGCCGGCGCCGCCGGGACAGCGGAATCATCTGGACCGACAAACGGGCTCAGGCCGCGACGAGTTCCTGCTCGCGCTCCGGCGTCTTGACTGCGGGGTTCTTGTTCGGCAGTGAGAGCCGGAAGACCTTGCGCCAAGCGGAGAGCACCTGCTTGGGCAGGGGACCGGTGACGTATTCCAGTTCGTACTTCTCGAACAGTGCGCGCACCTTTGCCGCGACCTCGGCGTAGCGGTTGCTGGGCAGGTCCGGGAACAGGTGGTGCTCGATCTGGTGGGAGAGGTTGCCGGTCATGAAGTGCATGGCCTTGGTGCCGCTGATGTTCGCCGAGCCCATCATCTGGCGCAGGTACCACTGGCCGCGTGTCTCGCCCGTGATCGACCGGCGCTCGAAGACCTGCACGCCCTCGGGGAAGTGCCCGCACATGATCACCGAGTGGGACCAGATGTTGCGGACCAGGTTCGCGGTGAACGTGGCGGCGAGCGTGGGGAGGAACGAGGGGCCCGACAGCAGGGGGTGGATCACGTAGTCCTTGAGTACCTGCTTGCGGATCTTGCGGCCCACGGCCCTGGCCCGGGCGCGGAACTCGGGGTTCTTGCGGCGGCGCTTGTGCAGGTTCTTGCCGAGCTCCAGGTCGTAGGCGGCGATGCCGTACTCGAAGAAGCAGGCGTTGATGAAGTTCCACAGCGGCTGGCCGAGGTGGAACGGGTACCACTTCTGGTCCTCGTCGACGCGCATGATGCCGTAGCCGAGGTCGTTGTCCTTGCCGATCACGTTGGTGTAGGTGTGGTGCAGCTCGTTGTGCGAGTGCTTCCACTGGTCGGCCGGCGAGACGTGGTCCCACTCCCAGGTGGTGGAGTGGATCTTCGGGTCGCGCATCCAGTCCCACTGGCCGTGCAGGATGTTGTGGCCGATCTCCATGTTGTCCATGATCTTCGCCACGGAGAGCCCGGCGGTGCCGATCACCCACGCGGGCGGGAAGAGCGAGAACAGCAGTACGGCCCTGCTGGCCAGCTCCAGTTTGCGCTGCGCCGAGATGACCTTGCGGATGTAGGCAGCGTCCTTCTCACCGCGGCTGGCGATCACCTCGTCGCGGATCGCGTCCAGCTCGCGGCCGAGCTCCTCGATCTGCTCCGCGGTCAGGTGGGCGGTGGGGTCGATGGCGGTCAAGGTGCTCCTACCGTTCGATGTCGCAGGGGCCCGCGGCGGCGGACACGCAGGTCTGGATGAGGACGCCCGGCTCGGCCTCGGTGATCTCGCCGGTGCGCAGGTCGCGGACGGCGCCCGCCTTGAGGGGCGTGACGCAGCCGAAGCAGATGCCCATACGGCACCCGGAGGGCATGAGCACGCCGGCCTCCTCGCCGATGTCCAGCAACGGCGTGGCGCCGTCCGCGCCGACGGTCTTGCCGGTGGCGCTGAACGTGACCTCGCCGCCATCGCCGGCGGCGACGACGGTGGGACGGAAGCGCTCGGTGTGCAGGCGCTCCGGGACGCCGTGATCGCTCCAGTGCTTCTCGGCGGCGTCGAGCAGGCCCGCGGGCCCGCAGGCCCAGGTCTCGCGCTCGGCCCAGTCGGGCACGAGTTCGTCGAGACGGGCGATGTCGAGCATGCCGTCGGTGTCGGTGTGCACCTCGGTGAGGCGCAGCTTCCTGTCCGCGACCAGGGCGTGCAGTTCGTTGCGGAAGATCACGTCGTGGGGCCGCGGGGCGCAGTGGACCATGACGACGTCGTCGAACTCGGTGTCGCGCAGCATGCCCATCACGGGTGTGATGCCGCTGCCGGCGGTCAGGTAGAGCACCTTGGCGGGCTTGGCCTGCGGCAGTACGAAGTCACCGGTCGCCTGGTCGAGCTGGATCAGCGTGCCCGGCTTCGCCCTGCGGACCAGGTGATTGCTGACCTTGCCGTCCGGGATCGCCTTCACGGTGATCGTGACGCGTCCGTCACGGCGATCGGTCGGGGAGGTGAGGGAGTAGGCACGCCACAGGCGCACCCCGTCGACGTCGACTCCGATCCGCACGTACTGACCGGCCGTGTGGCCGCGCCAGCCCCGTCCCGGTCTGATCACGATGGTCGCGGCGTCACCCGTCTCGGGGTGCACGGCCTCGATGCGCCCGCGCAGGTCGGCGCCCGCACGCAGCGGGCTCATCAGGTCGAGGTAGTCCGACGGCAGCAGCGGCGTCGTGACCATCTCCAGCAGTTTCCACGCCCTGCTGCGGAGGGCTGCACTCGTCATGGCTCCAGCTTGCTGTGCCTCAGGGCGTAAAGTCCTGACCGCAGGATGTGAATCTGGTCGCCAGAATTGTTCGCAGGGAACAAAACCATGAGCCATGCAATCCAGAGGGCCAGTGAACTGACCCTGGATGCGACGACGGTCACCGCACTGAGGGCCGCGCTGAAGACCACCGCCGACGAGGTCGTCCAGGCGATCATCGACGAGGTCCCTCCCTACGCCAACGCCCTTTCGGGCAGCATGGGCGGCACCATCCGCCGAGCCGTCCGCACCGCCCTGGGGCACTATCTGGACCTCGCGAGCGGGATCGCCACAGGCGGAGACGGCGGCGACGCGGCCTACGAGCTGGGCCGCGGCGAGGTACGCGACGGCCGCTCGATGGACGCCCTGCTCAGCGCCTACCGCGTCGGCGCCCGGGTGGCCTGGCGATGCCTGGCGGCGGGTGCCGTGCCCGCGGGCCTGCCCGCCGGCGAGGTCGCCAAGTTCGCCGAGCTGACCTTCGCCTACATCGACGAGCTCTCCGCGGCGAGCGCCGCGGGCCACGCCGACGAGCTGGCGGCCCGGGGCAGGGCCCAGGAGCGCCACCTGGAGCAGCTGGCCCGCGACCTCCTCGCCGGCGCGAGCCCGGACGTACTGCTGGTTTCTGCTCAACGGGCCGGGTGGCAGCCTCCTCTCTCGCTGACCGCGGTCCTGCTGCCCGCCGCCCAGGTCCGGCCCGCCTACCGCACGCTCGACCCGAGCGCCCTCGTCCTCGACGATCTGCCGGACAACACCGGTGTGCTGCTCGTCCCCGATGCCGACCGATCACATCTCTTGCGGCAGTTGACCGACCGCGCCGCCGTGGTCGGCCCGGCCCGGCCATGGACGCGTGCGTCCGCCTCGTACGCACGGGCCGTACGTGCTCGCTCCCTCTCCTCCGACATCCGCGACACCGAGGACCATCTACCCGAGCTGGTGCTGAGCGCCGACGCGGACGCGTTCGCAGACCTGCGTGCCCGAGCCCTCGCACCCTTGAGGACCTTGCCCGAGGCAACCGCTCGGCGGCTGGAGGAGACGTTGCGGGCGTGGCTGCTGCACCAGGGCAGGCGGGAGGATGTGGCGGCGGCGTTGTTCGTTCATCCCCAGACGGTCCGGTACCGGATGTCGCAACTGCGGGAGCTGTTTCCCGACCTCGCATCGCCCCACCAGGTCCTCGAACTGACGCTGGCGGTCGGCCTCCGGGCCGGCTGACGCGGCACTTCGACCGACCGCAGAACCTGTCCGGGCTCAGCACAGGAAAGTGCCCGCTCAGTGCGCGATGCGGTAGAGATGCTCGGGGCGTCCGGTGGCTCCGTAGCGGAGTTCGAGGCGGACCATGCCCTCCTTGACCAGGTAGGAGAGGTACCGCTGGGCCGTGGCGCGGGAGACTCCGGTGCGTTCGGCGGCCTCCGCGGCCGACAAGGCGTCGCGCGCGGTGCGCATCGTCTGGTGCAGCAGGGCGAGCGTGGGCGCGGAGTGGCCCTTGGCGGGTACGCGCGGCACGGCCGGCGGCCGTGCGGCGCTGAACAGGGCGTCCACATCGGCCTGTTCGGTCTCGGGGACGGTGCCCAGGGCATCCATTCGGTGCTGGAGCTCACGGTAGGCGGTGAGCCGCTCAGCCAGGTCGGGTGCACCGAAGGGCTTGACCAGGTATCCGACGGCGCCGAGCTTCATCGCGGTCCGTACGGAGGTGATGTCCCGGTCGGCGGTGATCATGATGGCGTCGGGACGGTCGCCGCCCTCGTCCCCGTTGAGCCGCCGCAGCACGTCAAGGCCACTGCCGTCCGGCAGGAAGATGTCGAGCAGCAAGAGGTCCGGGTGACGGACGCGCACCGCGGACAGAGCCTCCTCGACGGTCGCCGCCTGGCCGACCACTTCGAAGCCTCGGACGCGGGACACGTAGTCGCAGTGGATACGGCTGACCCGGAAGTCGTCGTCCACCACCAGGGTCCGGATCACCATCGGTCACCTCCCGCCGCTCCGTCCAGTACCAGCGAAGCCGCCGTGCGCGAGGTGCCCTGCGGGCCGGGCGCGGTGTCGAGAACGGGCAGCAGCACGGTGAAGACCGCACCGGGTCCCTCGCTGACGCTGATGCTGCCGCCGTGCCGCTGCACCAGCCGGTGGACGAGGGCCAGCCCGAGGCCGCGGCGGGCGGTGCCCCGGTCGGGACTGGTCGACCAGCCGTCCTCGAAGATGGACTCGGCGGCGCCCGGCGGGATGCCCGGACCGGTGTCGGACACCTCGAGGCGCACCACGTCGACGGCTTCGATCAGGGACAGCCGCACCTCTGCGCCGCCCGCCGGCGCCGGCCCGGTCGCCGACGCGTCGATCGCGTTGTCCAGCAGGTTGCCGACGATCGTCAGCAGCCGGCGCAGATGCGGCGGGTCCTCGCCGAGGGCGGAGTCGTCGCTGAGGACGATCCGCACCCCGCGTTCCGCGGCCACCGTGATCTTGGCGACGATCAGTCCCACGAGCAGCGGGTTGCCGATCCGTTCCCGTACGGACTCGGTCAGCGCCTGCTCCGCACCCGCGGTCTCGATCGCGAACTCGTAGGCGGCGTCGTGGTCACCGATGTCCAGGAGCCCGGCCACTGTGTGCATCCGGTTGGTGAACTCGTGCTGCTGGGCGCGCAGCGCGTCGGTCAGCCCGCGCACCGAGTCCAGCTCACGCAGCAGCCCGATCATCTCGGTGCGGTCCCGCACGGTGACCACGGCTCCCAGTTCCCGTCCGTGCAGGGCCACCGGCATCCGGTTGACGACCAGGCAGTGGTCGTCGGTGAGCACGCTGATGTCGCTGCCCTGCAGGCTGCCGTCCAGGGCGCTGCGCAACCGCCCGTCGGGCAGCGCCTCCTCCAGGGTGCTGCCGAGCGCGGTGCCGAGGCCGAGCAGGGTGCGGGCCTCGTCGTTGACCACCGTGATCCGGCCGTCGGGGTCGAAGGCGACGACACCCTCGCGGATGCCGTGCAGCATCGCCTCCCGGTCCTGCAGCAGCCCGGCGATCTCCTCCAGTTCCAGTCCGAACGTCGTCCGCTTGAGCCGCCTGGCCAGCAGGAACGCGGCCGTCGAGCCGAGCGCGACGGCGATGGCGCTGTACAGGCCGAAGGTGGGCAGCTCACGCCACAGCTCCCCCAGCACATAGTGCTCGGGGATACCGGCGGACACCTCGCCGACCAGCTTGCCGGTGGGCCCGTACAGCGGCGCCTTGCCATTGGCGGACCGCCCGGTCACGCCCTGGTCGGTGCCGACGTGCGTCCTGCCGTCCAGCACCACGATCCGATCCCCCGTCGGTTCACCGACCAGCGCCGGGTCGGGATGCGAGTGACGGATGCCACGCAGATCGAGCACGACCACGTACGAGGCGCCGGAGGCCTTGCGGATCCTTTCGGCCACCCGCTGCACCACGTCGCCGCCGCCGCCGTCCTGCATGGCGTGACGGATCTGCGGTTCGGCGGCCGTGGTCTGCGCGATGGCCAGGGCCCGCTTCTCGTAGGCGCGGTCGATCTCGCCCCGCTGCGCGAAGGCGAACAGCACGAAACCGATCAACCCGGTCAGCGCCAGGATGAGCAGCTGGTTGGCCAGGATCCGCGCGGAAAGCCGCCCCTTGCCACCGCGCGGGATCCGGATACGGATGCGTGTCACGGGTGTCTCTTGCCTGTCGTACGGCTGCCGGGCACGGCCCCTGCGCCGTACCCGTGGTGGCGTGATTGTGCCCCGTCATCGGACGTGTGCCCACCCCCGGCTCACTGAGCAGAACGAGCAAAACCCCGGGTAACCCGGCTATCGCGAAATACGGATGAAACAGCGACGTCACACGCGGTGGCCTTTAGCGTCTGCCTTCCTCGACCTCCGAGGTTAGGAAGGAGAGGCCTCAGATGGCTTCGCGAAACGATGTCGCGGTGAGTCCGGTCACCGACAAGGGCGGCCAGGACAGCGCGCGAGTGGAGATCTCCGGGCTCACCAAACGGTTTCTGACTCCCGCGGGTGAGGTGTTCACGGCACTGCAGGACGTTTCGTTCACCGTGGAGCCCGGACAGTTCTGCGCGGTGGTCGGCCCGACCGGCTGCGGCAAGTCCACAACGCTGAGCATGGTGTCCGGGCTCGACCGGCCCAGCGAGGGCTCGGTCAAGGTCGGCGGCCGCGAGGTGAACGGCGTCACCGACGGCGTCAGCTTCATGTTCCAGGCCGACGCCCTGCTGCCCTGGAAGACCGTCCTCGGCAATGTGCTGATGGGCCCCGTCTTCCGTGGTGTGCCCAAGCAGCAGGCGCAGGCCTCTGCCCGCGACTGGCTGCGCCGGGTGGGCCTCACGGGCTTCGAGGACCGCTACCCCCACCAGCTCTCCGGCGGTATGCGCAAGCGCGTGGCGATGGCCGCGGCGCTGATCAACGAACCCCGGATCCTGATCATGGACGAGCCGTTCGGCGCCCTGGACGTGCAGACCAAGGCGATCATGTCGACCGAACTGCTCGGCCTGTGGGAGCAGATCCGGCCGTCGGTCATCTTCATCACCCACGACCTCGACGAGGCCGTGGCACTCGCCGACCGGGTCGTCGTCATGACGTCCAGCCCCGGCTCGGTCAAGGCGGTCTTCGACATCGACCTGCCCCGCCCGCGCGGCTCGGTCCAGGAGATCCGTTTCCAGCCCCGCTTCATCGAGCTGCAGCACCAGATCTGGGACTCGCTGCGCGAGGAGGTGGAGCGCGCCTACGCACGCACCGCAGGAGGTTCCGCATGAGCACGACGTCCGCTGTCTCCGCCGTTCCCGTCAGGGGCGGCTCGCCGTCCTCGGGGGCGGCCGCCGCCAAGCGTGCCGTCCGGCGCCGCCGGGCCCTGGTGTGGACCGGCCGTATCGGACTCGCGGTCCTCGTCCTCGGCGGCTGGCAGGCGTTCACCACCTGGGGCATCGTCGACCCGTTCTTCTTCGGGCAGCCCTCCGGCATCGCCAAACGCCTGGTCGACCTCTTCCGCAACGGCACCGAGTTCGGATCCTTCTACGCCAACATCTGGACGACGATCCAGGAGGCCCTCGTCGGCTTCGTGCTCGGGGCCGTCACCGGGGTGGTCTTCGGTGTCGCCCTGGGCCAGAGCCGCTACCTCGCCGACGTGCTCGGCCCCTACATCAAGATGGTCAACGCGATCCCCCGGATCGTCCTCGGCTCCATCTTCATCGTCGCGTTCGGCATCGGCGTACTGCCCAAGATCCTGCTCGCCGCGGTGCTGGTGTTCTTCATCGTCTTCTTCAACGCCTTCCAGGGCGTCCGCGAAGTCGACCGCAACATCCTCGCCAACGCCCAGGTCCTGGGCGCCTCCCAGATGCAGGTCATCCGGCACGTCATCGTGCCCTCCGCGCTCACCTGGATCATCGCCAGCCTGCACAGCGCCTTCGGCTTCGCCATCGTCGGCGCCCTGGTCGGCGAGGTGCTCGGCGCACAGAGCGGCCTGGGCCTGGTCATCAAGACCGCGCAGAACAACTTCGACCCCAACGGCGTCTTCGCCACCATGCTCGTCATCTCGGTCATCGTGCTCGGCGCCGAGTGGCTGATCGGCAAGCTCGAGCACCGGCTGCTGTCCTGGCGCCCGCCGGCCCCCACCGAGGCGTCCAACGCCCTCTGATCCTCTCCGCTCTCCCCTTGCCCCTCACCCCTCCCTGTCACCCCTTGTCCTCCACCTGAGCAAAGAAATGTGGTCAGCCATGTCCCGACGTTCCGCCGCCGTCGCCGCGTCCGTCCTCACCGTTCTCGCCCTCGGCGCGACCAGCGCCTGTTCCAGCAGCTCCGCCGCCACGGGAGGCTCGAGCGGCACACCGACCGTGAAGATCATGGTGGGCGGTATCGACAAGCAGATCTACCTGCCCTACCAGCTCGCCCAGAACCTCGGCCTCTACAAGAAGTACGGCGTCAACGTCCAGCTCAGCACCGAGCAGGACGGCGGTGTCGGCGCCGAGGACGCGATGGCCTCCGGGCAGGTGGACATGGCCGGCGCCTGGTACAACCACACCATCGAGTTCCAGGCGAAGGGCAAGGCGGTCGAGGACGTCGTCCAGCTGTCCGGCGCGCCGGGCGAGCGCGAGATGTGCACCAAGAAGTCCGGGGTCACCTCTGGCGCCGACTTCAAGGGCAAGACCCTCGGCGTCACCGACCTGGGCTCGGGCACCGACACCCTCACCCAGTTCCTGGCCGCCAAGAAGGGCGTCAAGCTCAGCCAGTTCCACCGCATCGGGGTCGGCGCCGGATCCACGGCCATCGCCGCCCTGCAGAACGGCAAGGTCGACTGCGTGATGACGACGCAGCCCACGGTCGCCGCGATCGAGAAGAAGGGCGTGGGCACCTCCGCGATCGACCTGGCCACCACGCAGGGCGCCACGGCCGCGATGGGCGGCGCCTTCCCCGCGGCGAGCATCCTCGCCCGCACCGACTGGGTGAACTCCCACAAGGACGCCACACAGAAAGTCGTCGACGCGCTCGTCGCCACCATGCACTGGATCAACACGCACAGCGCGGCCGACATCGCCAACAAGCTGCCCGCCTCGTTCGTGTCGAACCAACTGGTCACCAAGGCCGACTACATCAAGGCACTGACCGAGGACAAGGGCCAGTTCCTCCCCGACGGCATCATGCCGGCAGGCGGCCCCAAGACCTCCCTGGCGACGGAGCAGCTGGTCGGCAACGTGAAGGGATCGGTGGACCTGGGCAAGACGTTCACCAACGAATTCGCCCTCAAGGCCAACAAGACGGAGGGCTTCAAGACCACGACGACTCCGGCGGGCTCGACGGGCTGACTCCCCCCGGCCAGGGGCCGCACCGGTGACACTCACCCGGGCGGCCCCTGCCCCGCGCTCGCGGCCACAGCCTCGCCTGGATCAGCCGTCGAGCCGCGTACCGCACAACCGGTGGGTCCGAGTCGGACGCCAAGGTGGGCTTGAGGTGATGGCAGCGCGTGCTCTCCAGGTACATCAGATACCTGGCCCAGCGGCCAAAGATGTCAAGGACCGGTCACAACCAGTCGAAGCACCCTCCGTCAGCCGTCGGCACCAGATACGTATGGTCACCGAATCGATCAGGCGCCGACCACTCCAGCAGCCCATCCGAACCGGCCCCGCCTCACGGTCCAGGGCTAGTGTGAATGGGCGTCACCCACAGGAGGTACACATGGCAGCGGAGGCAGTCACCCCGGAGCCCGGCCCGCTCATCAGCATCGTGCTCCCCGTGTACGGCGTCGAGGAGTTCCTGCGCCCCTGCCTCGACGCCATCCTCGCCCAGTCCTTCACCCGTTTCGAGGTCGTCGCGGTCGACGACGCCTCCCCCGACGGCTGCCCCGCGATCCTCGACGAATACGCCCGCCGGGATCCCCGCGTCCGGGTCCTGCACCTCCCGGTCAACGGCGGACTCGGCGAGGCCCGCAACGCCGGATTAGCCCAGGCCCGCGGCGCATACATATGGTTCGTCGACAGCGACGACTGGATCGCCGACGGCAGCCTCGCCGCCATCGCCCCCCGGCTCGAGGCGAGCCGCCCCGACGTCCTCTTCCTCGACTACGCCCGCGCCCTGCCCGACGGCACGATCGAGCCCAACCCCCGCGCCCGCCTGCTGCGCGAGCCGACGCCACCGGAGACCTTCGACCTCGCCGCCCGCCCCAGTGTCCTCGAGCTCATGATGACCGCCTGGGACAAGGTCATCCGCCGCGACTTCCTCGCCGGCCTCGACATACGCTTCGGCCCCGGACTCTACGAGGACCTCCCCGTCACCTACCCCATCCTGCTCGCCGCCGAGCGGATCGCCCTCCTCGACCGGGTCTGCTACTACTACCGCGAGCGCCGGGCCGGCGCGATAACGACCACGGTCAGCGACCGGCACTTCGACGTCTTCGGCCAGTACGAGAAGGTCTTCGCCTTCGTGGACGGGCACGGCGCCACCTTCGACGCCTTCCGCGCCCCACTGTTCGACCGGGCGATCTGGCACTACACCACCATCATCGACGACCCGTCCCGAGTGCCCCCGCGCCAGCGCCGCGAGTTCTTCCACCGCATCAGCGCGCACTTCACGCGCTACCGGCCCGCCCACTACACCTTCCCGGCCGGCGCCCGCGGCGCCAAGTTCCGCCTCGTCGCCCGCGACGACTACCGCCTCTTCGCCGCCCTCCGGCCGGTCAACCGCCTCCGCCTGCGGGCCCGTCAGGGCATCGGCACCACCAGGCGCGCCGCCCGCACCACCGCACGCCGGGCCCGCGCGCTGCCCTCCTTCCTCTACTACGCACTCCAGCGCCGCCTCCCCCTCGACGACCACCTCGCGGTCTACGCCGCCTACTGGTACCGCGGCTATTCCTGCAACCCCCGCGCCATCTACGAACGCGCCCGCGAGCTCGCCCCGGACATCCACGGAGTGTGGATCATCCGCCAGGACGCCGTCGCCTCACTCCCCCCGGGCGTCGACCACGCCATCGAGGGCTCGCGCCGCGCCCTGCGCCTGCTCGCCCGCGCGAAATACCTGGTCAACAACGTCAACTTCCCGCACACCATCGCCAAGCGCCCCGGATCCGTGCACGTGCAGACCCTGCACGGCACCCCCCTCAAGGTCATGGGCCTGGACCAGCAGCACTACCCGATCGGCGCCCAGGACATGAACTTCACCCGGCTGCGCGAACACTCCGCCCGCTGGGACTACCTCCTGTCCGCCAACCCGCACTCCTCAGCCATCTGGCCCCGCGTCTATCCAGGCTCGTACGAACTCCTCGAATACGGCTATCCCCGCAACGACCGCTACTTCCAGACCAGTCCCGAGGAAATCGCCGCGATCCGCAAGAGCCTCGGAATCGCCGACGAGCAGACCGCGGTGCTCTACGCCCCGACCCACCGCGAGTACGCGGACGTCGGTCCGCTCCTGGACGCGGACCGGCTGGCGGCCTCGCTCGGACCCGATCACGTGCTGATGCTGCGCTCCCACTACTACGACGCCGAGGGCAAGGAACCGCGGTCCGGCGGCGGCCGGGTGCTGGACGTGTCCAAGCATCCCGTCGTCGAGGATCTGTGCCTGGCGGCCGACGTCCTGGTCACGGACTACTCGTCGATCATGTTCGACTACGCCGACCTGGACCGGCCGATCGTCGTCTACGCCCCCGACTGGGACACCTACCGCAGTACCCGTGGCGTCACCTTCGACCTGCTGGAGCAGCCGCCCGGCGCCGTCGCCACGACCGAGGAAGAGCTCACCAAGGTGCTGCTCCACAGCCAGGTGGACGACGACGCAGCCCAGGAAGCACGGGCCGCCTTCCGCCGCCGCTTCTGCGCCTTCGACGACGGACACGCCGCGGAGCGGGTGGTACGGCGGGTGTTCCTCGGCCAGGACTCAGCCGGCGACGCGGCGTAGGAGGGCGTCGAGGGCACGCTCGAAGGGGGCCAGCGGGTCAGCCTCCGCCGGACCGAGGAGGCGAGCGCGCAACGGCTTCCGTTCGTGCGCGAGCGGGTCGAGCGCGCCACCCGCACAGTCGAGGAGAGCGTCCAGTCCGGAGAGGTCCGGGCCGATGAGGTGGCCCGCTGCCGCTGCCGGGTAGCGCTCCCGGAACACGTCGGCGTCGAGGCCGGCGGGGTTGGCGACGGCGTACGGCTTGTCGGCTGCCAGGAAGTCCGTGACCACGCCCGACACGTCGGCGATCAGCACGTCCGCGTGGTTGAAGCAGTCGTAGAGGCTGGGGCGGGAGCCACCCATGACACGGTGCCGAGTTCCGTCGGCCCAGTACGCCGCCTGCCACTCGGCGAACACCGCCTCCCCGCCGGCCGCAGGCCGGGCAGCGTCCCGGGCGGTCTGCGCCTCGTCGCCCCGCCCGGGCCGGCGCAGGGCGTCGAGCTGGGCCGCGAGCCGCGCGAGCCGGTCCTCGTCCTCGCCGGCGCCGCCGTTCGCCGCGTCGATCATTGCGAGGATTTCGGCGTGCGCCGCCTTCGCCCGCCGATCGAGGGTGCCGGTGAGCGGGTGCGGCCGGTAGAGCAGCCGGATCCGCTGCTGCCGGGCCAGCAGGGTACGGACGAGCGACGGGCCCATTGTGATCAGCGAGGTGGCCGCGCCCTCGTCGCCGTGGAAGCCTTCCCAGGTGGGCGCGTACAGCACGGTCGGCGTCGGTGCCGCGGCCGTCGTCGTGAGGACCGGCCACAGTGAAGGCCGTCCCACCTCCACGACGTCCGCGTCCGCGACACCGACGCCTGAGCGGGCGTACCGCTCGCGGCCCGCGGGGCCGGCGACCCACACCTCGTCGTAGACCTTGGTGAACGGGTTGAAGCTGGTGGGCTTGTCGCTGTCGCCGTGCCCGATGTAGACCGAACGGAACTGCGGCATCCGCAACAGGTGGGTGTTGTTGGCGGCGTTGGCGGCGAACAGCGCCACCCGGGCACTGGGCAGCTCGAACGCGGCCAAGTCCTTGCCCAGCGGCAGGCAGACCACCGGCCGGGTCGTCGGATCCAGCAGCGGCAGCATCTCGCGCTCGCGCAGCACGATCACCACCCGGCGCTCCATCCGCTCGAGGACGGGCAGCCAGCCGTTGAGCTGGTACGCGGACTTCAGGTCGCCGGAGAAGTAGACGACGACCTCGGGCTCGTACGCCTGTACCTGCGCCCGTACGGCGCCCAGTACGCGCGCCTTGGCGGCAAGGTGCCGCGACCGCCAGGCGGGCACGGCGAGCAGGATGACGGCCACGACGCCCGCGAGAACGGCGCCCGCGGCGCCACCGGCGGCCCAGCGGGCGCCGGCCTCCGCGGCGACGGCGGCACCCGCGACCAGCGGCAGGTCGATGAAGGAGAGTGGCCCGCGGTAGAGGTCCATCAGTCGGTGCGGTGGAGCGTCAGGGATCCGCACTTCGGACAGATCGATGTTGCGGGTGACGGCGGGCAGCCGCCGGCACCACCACACATACAGCAACAGCCCGGCGTAACCCATCCGCAGCGCCTGCACCGCAAGAAACCCCAGGGCCGCGACGACGAACGCGCGGGACCCGCCCTCCCCCGCCCGCGCCAGCAACACCAGCGCGGCACAACCGCGCAGCACGGAACCCGCCGCGACGCTCAGGCCCACGCGGGGCAGCGGCTGCATCCCGCCGACGACCCGCTTCATCGCGACCGGCTCCACGAGGTAACCGACCGCGGCGCATACGGCGTAGGCCCAACCGCTCGGAACCACCGCCGTCACGAACATCCCGAGCAGCGCGAGCGGCAGCACGGCGACCGCGAGGGGCAGCTTCTTCAAGATCTGGGCGCGCAACGACATTCGACGGTTCTACCAGTGCCGCTCCAGCGGTGTGCGCACGGGTCGGCGTCGATTGCGGTCGCCAGGCGTCCAAGTCGCGGTCCGCGCCGAGCCGTCCACACGCAACGAAACACCCGCACGGCACCGGCCAGCTGGGCGAACAGGCACTCTGACCGCGTGGGCTGCGCCCGGCGGTTCATCGGGTCTCTCCTTCGTGGATACCCCCGGCTTCAGCCGGGGGAGGGAGCGAAGTTCCTGCGGAGCAGGGAAGGAAGAGCCGGTTCGCCGCCAGGGCGGACCGGCGTTCGTTCTCACGCAGGCGATCGAGAAGCGCTTCGGTTTCCCGGTGGACGTGATCGTGCGGGACCACGCCTATCTGCGGGCGATCGTCGAGGAC
>NZ_JBEXCS010000147.1:0-14590 GCF_040605395.1 Streptomyces sp. NPDC005648
GTCGCCATCGACGCGGCGACCGGAACCGTCAGGCAGAGCTGGACGGTCGGCACCGCGCCCCGGGGCATCGGCCTGAACGGCCTCGTCCTCAAACTCCCCCAGAGGGGGCACCCCCGGACGGGCTGAGTGATGCGGACCGGGGTGGAGGGAGTGCCGATGTCGCGAGGAACGCGAAGAGGTCGGGTGGGGCTCCTGCCGGGCCCGCTTCCGTTGTGCGGGTGAGGTGCAGGCCCGCTTCCGCCGTCCCGTTGAGCAGGTCGGCCAGGGGGAGGTCCCAGGCCCCGACCCGGGCCCGTACACCCTGGGGGCTTCCGCCGGCGTAGGTGCGGGCGCGGTCGCCGTAGGTGGGGTGCACGACCACCCTCGGCGGGTCCGTGCGGTCGGCGAAGGCGCCCACGAAGCACGGGTGTACGCCGACGTGCACGAAGCGGCCGCCCGGCTTCAGGACGCGGGCGATCTCCCTCAGGACCGCCGCGTAGTCCGGTACGTCCGTGCCGGCCAGGACGCACACCGCCGCCGGTACCGAGGCGTCGGCCAGCGGGAGTGCCGTCGCGTCGGCCCGCGCGACCGGCAACCGCCGCGTGGCGTACCGGAGTTGGTTGTGGGAGAGGTCGATGCCCACGGGGGTCCAGCCGAGCCGCGACAGGGCGTCCGCGTGGGCTCCTGTGCCGCAGCAGACGTCCAGGCAGGTGCCGCCGCCGGGGCCGAGCAGGTCGGACAGGGCCGCGTGGACCCGTTGGACGTAGTCGCCCGCGCCGTCCGGCGACATGTGGGTGTTGTACCAGTCCGCGTGTTCGTCGTAGGCCGCGATCGTGCTTCCCGGTGGGTTCATTCACCCGAGGTTAGGGAGGGATCCGACGCCGTGGGCCGCCGTTCGCTGACGGCCGCACGGAACGGGAAAGGGGTAGCCGGATCGGATGCGGCGGCCTAGGCTCGGTCCGAGGTATCTCTGACTGAGTCAACCATCCGGGGGGCGACCGTCGTGACCGTCCAGGACATCCGTGCCTTCAACCGCTTCTACACGAACGTCATCGGCGCCCTCGACTACAGCCGTCATCTCTACGCCCCCTACACCCTCACCGAGTCGCGTGTGCTGTACGAGCTCGCTCACTCGCCGCGTACCGACGCCGCCGATCTGCGGGCGGAACTCTCCCTGGACGCGGGGTACTTGAGCCGGATCCTCAACAAATTCGAGGAGGGCGGGCTGATCGAGCGGGCCGCGTCGGAGCACGATCCGCGGCGCCGGCGCGTCAGCCTCACCGCGCGCGGCCGGGAGACCGCCGCGCTGCTCGCCGAGCGGGCCGACGAGTCCGTGGGCGCCCTGCTGTCGACCGTGCCGTCCGCCGACCGGCCCCGGCTGACCGAGGCGATGCTGACGGTGCGGACGCTGCTCTCCGACGGGCGGCCCCCGCGCCGGCAGGACGTCCTGCTGCGTGAGCCCGGCCCCGGCGACCTCGGCTGGATCGTGCAGCGCAACGCCGCTCTCTATGCCGTCGAGTACGGCTTCAACGCCGACTACGAGGGGCTGGTGGCCCGGATCGTCGCGGACTTCGCCGAGGACCACGATCCGTATCTGGAGCGGGTGTGGATCGCCGAGCTCGACGGGCGGCCGGTGGGGTGTGTCATGTGCGTACGGGACGACGCGCCGGGCACCGCCCGGCTGCGGCTGCTGCTCGTCGAGCCGGAGGCGCGCGGGCTCGGCATCGGGGACCGGCTGGTGGGCGCCGTCATCGAATTCGCGCGGGGGGTCGGGTACCGGGAGCTGGTCCTGTGGACCAATGACGTCCTCACCGCCGCCCGGCACATCTACCAGCGGCACGGCTTCGTCCTGTCGGCACAGAAGGCCCACCGCTCCTTCGGACAGGACCTGAACGGCCAGGACTGGCGGCTGGATCTGCACGGCACGTCCGAGTGAGCGGGCGGAGAGCCGAGGGCAGGTCGCCGAGGGCAGCACACGGGGGTGGGGCCGTGTCGTGGGCGGGTGCGAGTGGCGGCCTGGACCTGTGCGGGGCCCACGAGTGAGAGTGGATCGCATGAAACTGGCGTTCTCGACCCTCGGAGTCCCCGGCCTGCCCATCCCGGACGTGATCCGGCTCGCGGCCACCCATGGCTACCACGGCGTGGAGCTGCGCGCCCATCCGGAGGAGCCGGTGCATCCCGGCATCGATGCCGGCCGACGGGCCGATGTGGCCGCCGAGTTCAAGGCCGGCGGCATCGAGCTGCTGGGCCTCGCCGGGTACGCGCGCGTGGCCGCGCCGGGGGACGACGGCCCCGTCATCGACGAGATCCGCGAGCTGCTCGACCTGGCCCATGACCTCGGCGCCCCCTACGTACGGGTGTTCCCCGGCGCCGGCAGCGAGCAGACCCGGGAGCGGGCCGACGCGGCGGCCGCCCGCAGGCTCGGCACGGCCGCGGAGTACGCCGCCGACCTCGGCGTACGCGTCCTTCTGGAGACCCACGACTCGCATCGCACGGGTGCCGACGCGATCCGGGTCCTCGGTCTGGTCGGCCACCGGCACGTCGGCGCCCTCTGGGACGTCATGCACACCTGGCTGGGCGGCGAACAGCCCGTGGACACGTACGCGGCCCTCTCGCCGTATCTCGGCTATGTCCAGGTCAAGGACATCGCCTCGGCCGACGACGCGACCCCGCTGGCGCTGGGCGCCGGGGTACTGCCGCTCTCCGACACCGTGGAGGTGCTCTCCCGGCACGAGTGGGACGGGTGGCTGTGCTGGGAGTACGAGAAGCGGTGGTACGAGGAGGCCGCACCGCTGGAGGGACTGCTGGCCGCGGGCCGCGCCCATCTGGGACGGCTGCTGAACGACTCGGCGTGACACCGTCCGCGGTGCGGCGCGAACCACTGTCACCGTGGTAATTCGGTGGCGGGGGTGGGGGGTCGCCGCTTAGGGTCCCCCGGTGATTCCAGAGCGGCCCGCCCCGCACCCCCTGCTGCCCTCATGAGCCTCGGCCGTACGTTCCTCGACGTCCGGCCGCTGCGCACCTCGCCCGTCTTCCGGCGGCTGCTGATCGGGCGCACGGTGTCGACGCTGGGCGGCTTCATGACCATGGTCACCGTCATGTACCAGGTGTGGCACATGACCCACAGCTCGGTGTGGACGGGGGCGGTGGGGCTGGCGCAGGCGGTGCCGATGGTGGGGGTGAGCCTGTTCGCCGGTGCCTGGGTCGACCGGACCGACCGGCGCCGGATGTACCTCACCGGGACCGTCGGCTCGGCCGCCTGCTCGCTGCTGCTGGCCGTGCAGGGGTTCACCGGGCATGTGCCGGTGGCCGTGGTCCTCGCGCTGGTCGCCGTACAGACGTCGTTCGCCGCGCTCGGCGCCCCCGCGGCGGGGGTCTTCGTGCCGAGGCTGCTGCCCAAGGACCAGGTGGGCGCCGGGCTCGCCCTCCAGCAGGTGACCGGTCAGGCGATGATGCTGGTCGGCCCGGCCGTCGCCGGTGTGGTGCTCGGCTGGTGGGGCATCGGCGTCTGCTACCTGCTGGACACCCTCAGCTTCGGCATGTCCTTCTACGGCGCCTACGGGCTGCCCGCGCTGCCGCCCGAGGGCGAGCGGTCCCGACCCGGCGTCCACGGTGTCCTCGACGGTCTGCGGTTCCTGGTCGGCCACCGGGTCGTGCGCGGCGCGCTGCTGACCGACCTCGCGGCCTGTGTGCTGGCCATGCCGACCGCCCTCTTCCCGCTGGTCAACGCGGAGCGCTTCGGCGGGAACCCGCGCACCCTCGGTCTCTTCCTCTCCGCCCTCGCCGTCGGCGGTGTCACCTCCACCGCCCTCTCCGGCCCGCTGACCCGGCTGGCCCGCCCCGGCCCGGTGATGCTGTGCGCGTCCGCCACCTGGGGGGTGATGCTGGCCCTGTTCGGTCTGACCACCAGCGCCTGGGCGGGCCTGGGGATGCTGGCGGTGGCCGGCGCGGCGGACGCGGTCGCTGTCCTCTCCCGTACGACGATCGTGCAGACCCACACCCCCGACGCCCTGTTGGGCCGGGTGACGGCGGCCGAGACGATCGTCGGCCAGGCCGGCCCGCAGCTCGGCAATCTGCGGGCCGGTGTGGTGGCGGGCTGGTCCTCGGGGGCGACGGCGCTGGTCGTCGGGGGCGCGCTGTGCGTGGCGGCGGTGTCGGGGGTGGCTGTCTCGACGCCCGAACTGCGGGACGGGACGGCGGGATCTCGGGACGGGACGGCGACGCCATTGCGGGGCGGCGGGTCGGGTACGGCACCGGACTCCGGTTCCGCCATCGCACCGGACACCGGCTCCGCTACCGCGCCGGACGCGTCGTGAGCTTCGCCTCCGGGTCCAGGCACCAGTCCAGGACCGAGGGCCACTCGCCGTAGCCGGCGTCGAGGTCGAGGTGGGCGGCGCCCGGGAGGATCACGGTGGGGATGCCCAACGGGTCGCCGTACGCGGCCTTGGCGCCCTCGGAGCAGTACGGGTCGTCGTCCCCGGCGGCCAGCAGGGTCGGTCCGGGCAGCGCGGACGGCCGTGGCGGCGGGGCGAAGCCGGCGATCTCCGGGATGCCCGCGAGGACGGTCGGGGAGGGCGGGGCGACGAGCAGGACCCGGTCGACGGCGAGGCCCGGCAGCCCTCGGTCGACGGCGTGCAGCCACAGCACGACGCTCAGGCTGTGGGCGAGGACGACCCGCTCGGCGGCCGGGTCGAGGGCGCGGAGGTGGGCGGTCAACTCGCCCAGCCAGACGTCCAGTTCGGGCTGGTCGGGGTCGGGCAGCTGCGGGTGGGCCACCTGGTGGCCCAGCTCGCGCAGACGGTCGGCGAGACGGTGCTGCCAGTGGCCGGCGGGGCGGTGGTTCTGGAAGCCGTGGAGGATCAGGAACTGCGAGGTCATGGCTCGATGCTGGCCGTGGAGCGGGGTATTGGTCCAGTTAATCTTTCAGGGTGGAACAGGTAAGCGAGAGCTTCACGGTCGATCTGCGCCGTCTGACGGTCCTGCGCGAGCTGCGGCGCCGTGGCAGTCTGGCCCGCACCGCCGAGGCCCTGCATCTCACCCCCTCCGCCGTCTCCCAGCAGATCGCGGCGCTCGCCCGCGAGGTGGGCGCACCGCTGACGGAGAAGGACGGCAGGGGCGTACGGCTGACCGGTCAGGCCCGGGTGCTGCTGGCCCACGCCGATCTGATCGCCGCCCAACTGGAGCGGGCGCGGGCCGACTTGGCGGGGTACGGGGAGGGCGGCCGCGGGTCGGTGACGATCGGCTGTCTGTCGAGCGGCATCCTCGGTCTGCTGCCCGGGGTACTGCGGGCGCTGGGCGAGCGGCTGCCCGAGGTCCGCTTGGACGTGGTCGAGTCCCAGCCGCCGGACCTCTTCACCGCGTTGGACAGTGGCCAGGTGGACGTGGCGGTGGCCGTCCACTACGCGGCGGCGCCCGCGCACACGGACGCCCGCTACAGCCGGTTCGAGCTGCTCACGGACGTGATGGACATCGCCGTGCCGGCCGGTCATCGGCTCGCGGGTCGCGACCGGGTCCCGCTGCGGGAACTGGCGTCCGACGCGTGGATCATCGGGGACGCCCGCTCCTGTGTGGGCGCGGTCGCCCGCTCGGTCTGTGCGGCGGCCGGCTTCACCCCGGACATCCGGCACGCGGTCGACGACTGGGGCGCCCTGGCGGCGCTGGTGGAGGCGGGCCAGGGAGTGGCCCTCGTCCCCCGGCTCGTCCGCGCCGTGTACACCCACCGGGACGTGGCCGTGCTGACCGCGGAGGGGGAGCCTCCGCTGCGCCATGTGTTCGCGGCGGTGCGGGCGGGGGCGGAGGGGGACCCGGTGATCCGGACGGTGCTGGACCAACTACGCCTGACCGCGGACAAGCCGACGACCACCGGCCCCGGCAACCACCCCCTGCACCCATGACACCGGCGCCGGGAAAGCCGGGACGCCCACGACGCCCGCGTCAGGAACCTGTGCACGGCGGTCGGGGCGACCGTGCGCGGAGCTCCGTCAGTCGTTTCTCCAGTCGGTGTCGGCACTCCGACCATTCCTCGGCCGTCAGTGCGAAGATCGCCGAGTCGCGCAGTTGCCCTTCCTCTCCCGGTGCCCAGGATCGCGACCAGTTGCGCAGGACTCCCTCGTAGCGGGCCCCCACGCTCTCGATCGCCGCTCTGGAGCGGCTGTTGCGGGCGTCCGTCTTCAGGTCGACCCGGTCCACGCCCCACACCTCGAAGGCGTGCCGGAAGAGCAGCAGCTTGGCCTCGGCGTTGACACCCGTGCCCTGCGTGGAGCGGGCGAGCCAGGTGAAGCCGACCTCCACCGCGTCGAGCCGGTCGTCCGACCGCCAGCACCGCGGCTCCCAGTACGCCGTCGCGCCCACCGCCCGCCCGGTCGCGAGCGACACCTGCGCGTACGGCGCGAGCCGGCCGGTCGCCGCCCGTTCCAACTGCGCGTCGATGTAGTCGCCGACCTCGTCGGCCCTCGGCACCCAGGTGAACGCGTACGTGCCGCGGTCCTCCTCCGCCGCCACCGCCAGATCGGCCGCGTGCCGGTGCGACAGCGGCTCCAGCCGGACCAACTCGCCTTCCAGCAGCGGACTTTCGAGCACGTACCCCACGTACCCCGCCTCTCAGCTCATCGGTCGTGTCCCAGCAGGCCCCGCAGGCCGGCGAAGGCCTCGTGGAAACCGGGGAAAGTCTTCCGTACGCACCCCGGGTCGTCGAACGAGATTCCCGGCACCCGCAGCCCGGTCACCGCGAAGGACATGACGACGCGGTGGTCGGCGTACGACTTGATCTCGGTGGTGTGCGGGGCGAGGCCGGGCCGGATCTCGATCCAGTCGGGGCCGGTGGTGACGTCCGCGCCGAGGCGGCGCAGGTTCTCCGCGCATGCCTCCAGGCGGTCGCACTCCTTGACCCGGGTGTTCGCCACGTCCTCGATCCGCACCGGTCCCGAGGCGAAGGGGGCGATCGCCGCGAGGGTCGGCATGGTGTCCGAGATGTCCCGCATGTTGACCGTGAGGCCGCGCAGTTCGCCCGTGCCCCGGACGGTCGTGGCGTCCTGCCCCACGGTCACGTCCGCGCCCATCCGGCGCAGTACGTCGACGAAACCGAGGTCACCCTGGAGCGCGCCCCGCCCGAGGCCCGGCACCGTCACCTCCCCGCCCGGTGTCACCGCGGCCGCCGCGAAGAAGTAGCTCGCGGTCGAGGCGTCGGGCTCGATCGCGTAGGTCGTGGCGCGGTAGCCGCCGGGCGGGACCGCGAAGACGTCGCCCTCCCTCTCGACCTCCACGCCGAACGCGCGCATCATCGCGAGCGTGATCTCCACATAGGGGGCGGACACCAGGTCCGTGACCCGGATGCGCAGGCCCTTCCGGGTCAGCGGGCCGAGCAGCAGCAGGGCCGTCAGGTACTGGGAGGACTGGCCCGCGTCCAGGACCACCTCGCCGCCCTCGACCCCGGCCGCCCGCACGGTCAGCGGATGGTGTCCCTCCGCCTGCTCGTGCCGCAGGTCCACCCCGAGGTCGCGCAGGGCACGGGAGAGCGGCAGCAGCGGACGACCGCGCATCTGCTCCGAGGCGTCGAAGCGGTAGGTGCCGTGTCCCGCCGCCGCCAGGGTGGGCAGGAAGCGGGCCGTCGTCGCGCCGTCCCGGCAGTACACGTCCGCTTCGGCCACCGCGGGTCCCTGCGGGCGGCCGTCGACCTGCCAGGTGTCCGGGGTGCGGCCGACCCGGTATCCGAGCCGGACCAGCCCCTCGGCGAACCCCTCCGTGTCGTCCGACCTCAGGGGCCGTACGAGGGTGGTGACACCGTCGGCCGCGGCCGCGAGGAAGAGGGCGCGGGCGGTGATGGACTTGGAACCGGGGATGTCGATCGAGGGCATGCCCTCATGATCGGCCGAGCACCGGCCCGATCGCCGCCCCGTCCACGGGATGGACCGATTCCTGTCGCCCAGCCGTCACCGGTTCCCCGCCCAGGCAGAGGGCGGCGGACGACATCCCGAACACCGGGACCAGGAGGGAGAGGGGCGCGACCGTCGACGCCGGGTGGCGGCGCAGCAGCCGGCCCCAGGCACCGAAGCCGAAGACCGTCGTGACCCAGGCGACGTGGACGACCGTGCCGGCGCCCTGCCAGTCGAGGGCGCGCAGGGCGTCGTAGTCCCGGCTCTGGCCCTCCAGGAGCAGGGAGAGGCCGAGGAGCGGCAGGACGGGGACCGTGCTCACCCACACCATGAAGTTGAGCGCGTCGGGCGGGGCGGCCTTGCGGGTCAGGACGTTGGCGACGCCCCAGCAGGCCGCCGCCCCGACGACCAGGGCGAAGGCGCCGAGCGGGCCCGAGGTCCCCTCGTCGGCCGCCGCGACACCGATGCCGGCCAGGGCGACCAGCATGCCCGACACCCGTATGCGGGAAGGCCGTTCGCCGAGGACGACGAAGGCGACCCCGGCCGTGAACACGGCCTGGATCTGGAGCACCAGAGAGGAGAGGCCCGCCGGCACCCACTTCCACGCCACCTTCGGGCGGCCCACGAGAAAGACCGCCGGGAGGGCGGCCACCAGGAAGCGCGGGGCCGGGAAGAGACCGCGAGGACAAGGTGTGCGGGTCTCATGCGTCGAGCATCACTTCCCGCGACCGTGAAGCACCAGCGATGATTGCTGCATGGTCGGATGAAGCAGCGCTAATGACTGGAGCTTTCCGTGCTCGATCTTCAGCGGCTTCGCGCCCTGCACGCCGTCTCGGTCCACGGCACCGTGGGCGCCGCGGCCGCCGCGCTCGGATACACGCCCTCGGCGGTGTCCCAGCAGATCGCCAAGCTGGAGCGGGAGACCAGGACCGTACTGCTCGAACGAGAGGGGCGCGGGGTGCGGCTCACTCCCGAGGCGCATCAACTCGTCGATACGGCGCAGGAGTTGCTGGCGATCGTCGAGCGGGCGGAGACCGAGCTGGAGGAGCGGCGCGGGGTGCCGGCCGGGCGGCTGACCATCGCCGCGTTCGCCTCGGCCGCGCGCGGGCTGATGCCGGCGGTGCTGGCCGACCTCGCCGTCCGGCACCCCGCCCTGGACGCCCGCCTCTCCGAGATCGACCCGCATCTCTCCGTCGACCTGGTCGCCAAGGGCGCGGTCGATCTCGCCGTGGCGCACGACTGGGACATCGCGCCGATGCCCGTGCCGGCCGGCGTCGAGCGGGCGGTGATCGGCGACGACCGCAGCACGCTCCTGGTGCCGGCGGGGCACCCCTTCGCCGGTCGTGAGGCGGTCACCCGGGAGGAGCTGGGCGGGCAGCGGTGGGTGTGCCAGCCGCCGGGCCGGGTCTGCCACGACTGGCTGCTGCGGACCATGCGCGCGGCCGGTCACGAACCGGAGATCGTCCACCACGCCGACGAGAACCCGACCCTGGTCGCCCTGGTGGCCGGAGGGCTCGGCGTCTGTCTCGTCCCGCGTCTGGGGCGCGGCCCGCTGCCGCCCGGAGTCGTCGAGGTGCGTCTCGAACCGACCCCCGTCCGGCGGCTGTACGCCCTGTGGCGCGAAGGAGCCGCCCGTCGTCCGGCCATCGCAGAGGCCGTACGCACTCTGCGGGATCGGTGGCCGCACGTGACGGCACATCCGTCCCATTGACCCCTCCGGCACCGACTTCCGGGAATCGCCGGGAAGGCGGGAACCCACCCCGAATACGGTTCGTCCAACCCGCAGGCTGCCGGATGAGTCTCCGCCGTGCGGTGTCGGCCCTCGCTGCTGGCTGCGATCGCTGACCCACCCTCTCCGCCGTACTGCGGCCGGCAGCACAGCCGCCATCGGCGCGCCCCCCTCCAACAGCGCCGATGGCGGCCCCTTGCCCGCGGCTCCTCACCCAAAGCACTTCCCTGCGCGCTCCCTTGACTGGCAGAAACTTCCCGGATATTGCTTCCCTCACGGAAGTTTCCTTCAGCGGATCATCTCCGGAAGGAGCGCACGTGCCCTCCAGACGTACCGTCCTCGCCGCGACGACGGGCGCCGCCGCGGCCCTCGCACTCGGCGGCACCGCCCACGCCGACGACAGCCGGCTGCGCGCCCTCGTCTCCCGTATGACCCTCGAGGAGAAGGTCGGCCAGCTCTTCGTCATGCGGGTCTACGGCACCTCCGCCACCGCCCCCGACCAGGCCGACATCGACGCCAACCTCAAGGAGATCGGCGTCCGTACGGCCGCCGAGCTGATCGCCCGGTACCGGGTCGGCGGCATCATCTACTTCACCTGGGCCAACAACACCAAGGACCCGCACCAGATCGCCGCTCTCTCCAACGGCATCCAGAGGGCGTCCCTCAGCGGGCCCCGGGGTCTGCCGGTCCTCATCACCACCGACCAGGAACACGGCATCGTCTGCCGGGTGGGCGCGCCCGCCACCCTCTTCCCCGGCGCCATGGCGATCGGCGCCGGCGGTTCCCGCGAGGACGCCCACACCCTCGGCCGGATCTCCGGCGCCGAGCTGCGCGCGATCGGCGTCAACCAGGACTACTCCCCCGACGCCGATGTGAACGTCAATCCGGCCAACCCGGTCATCGGCGTCCGCTCCTTCGGCGCCGACCCGGGCGCGGTGGCCGCTCTCGTGGCCGCCGAGGTCACCGGCTACCAGCGCTCCCGGGTCGCCGCCACCGCCAAGCACTTCCCGGGCCACGGCGACACCGCCGTCGACAGCCACTACGGCTTCCCGGTCATCACCCACACCCGTGAGGTCTGGGAGGAGCTGGACGCCGTCCCCTTCCGGGCGGCGATCAAGGCCGGCATCGACTGTGTGATGACCGCCCACATCCAGTTCCCCGCCCTCGACGGCTCCGGCGACCCGGCCACACTGTCCCATCCGATCCTCACCGGCATCCTGCGCGGCGAACTCGGCTACGACGGGGTGGTCGTCACCGACTCCCTGGGCATGGAGGGCGTGCGCACCAAGTACGGCGACGACCGGGTGCCCGTCCTCGCCCTGAAGGCCGGCGTCGACCAGCTCCTCAACCCGCCGGACCTGGCGGTCGCCTGGAACGCCGTCCTCGAGGCGGTACAGGGCGGAGAGCTCACCGAGTCCCGGCTCGACGAGTCGGTCCTGCGCATCCTGCGCCTGAAGGCGCGGCTCGGGCTCTTCGAGCGCCCGTACGCCGACCCGCGCCGCGTGGACCGGGTCGTCGGCGTCCCCGCGCACCTCGCGGCGGCCGACCGCATCGCCGAGCGGACCACGACCCTGCTGGTCAACGAGGACGGCGTGCTCCCGCTCTCCCCCCGCGGCCACAAGGCGGTCCTCGTGGTCGGCGCCGACCCCGCCTCCCCGTCCGGCACGACGGGCCCGCCGACGGGGGTGCTGGCGAAGGCCCTCACCGAGCTGGGCTTCACGGCGACGGCCCTGTCGACCGGGACCGCGCCCTCCGCCGCCACCGTCACCGCGGCCGTCGCGGCGGCGCGGGACGCGGACGCCGTGGTCGTCGCCACCTACAACCTCACCATGGCCGGCTCCCAGAAGACGCTGGTCGAGCAGCTGGTGGCGACGGGGCGACCCGTGGTCGCGGTGGCGATCCGCAACCCTTACGACGTGGCCCAACTGCCTTCTGTCCCCGCGTACTTGGCGACCTACTCCTGGACGGACGTCGAACTGCGGGCGGCGGCGCGGGTGATCGCGGGGAAGGCGAGGCCGCGCGGGAGGCTGCCGGTGGCGGTGCACCGGGCGGACGATCCGGCACGGGTGCTGTACCCCATCGGACACGGACTGTCGTACTAAACGGGGCGTAGGGCGCATACGTCACGCACCCGGCGTGCGACCCCCAACGAGCCCAAAGCATCCCGCGCGTCTGGCGTGCGCCCGCTGCGGCGGGCCACGCTGGACCAGGGGTGGGGTGGGGGATGGCGATGCGTGAGAGATGGTCGGTGGGGGTGGTCTGCGCACTGCTGGCACTGGTCGCCGGCCTGGTGAGCGGGTGCGGCCTCCTGTCGAAGCCCGGCGACGGCGGGGACGGGCCCAGCGCGCCCGCGAGCGGCGGCCACGCCTCCTCGACCCAGCAGACCGGCTATGGGGCGCAGTTCCTGGCGGTCGACGAGTGCAGCTCCTTCGGCACGACGAGCTTCACCGAGGTGCCGTGCACCAGTGAACGGGCGGCGGCGCGGGTGATCGCGCGCTACGACGGCAAGGTGAACACGGGGCCGCTGTGCCCGGCGACCACCGACTTCGTCCTCCACATCAGCCGGCAGAGTCCGTCCTCCGACGAGGACGGCGACGGCATGGTGCCGCAGGGCTACGCCTGTATGCGCAATCTGGAGCCCCCGCACCCCGGCGACCCGGGCAACGGGGGCGGCCCGCGCACCCTGGTCGGCGACTGTGTCTACGGCTCGGGCAACGGCCAGGTCCGCGAGACGGCGTGCGACGGCAGCGGGGCGCGGAAGCCGCAGTACCAGGTGGTGAAGGCGGTCGCGAGGCGGGCCCAGTGCCCGAAGGGGACGGCGCTGTACGTACGGCTGAAGGGGAGCGAGCCGGTGGGCTGCGCCCGGCAGCTGTGAGGTCGACTGCCGGGCGCGGCACCGGAGTTGCTCACGGTCGCAGCGTGGGTTCGCGGGTCACGGTCGCAGCGTGGGTTCGCGCTCGGCGTCCCGCCTGTCCAGGCCGGCGTCGAACTTGGCCAGCGGCTTCGCCCGGGCCACCGACGCGGCCGGGACGCCCGCCCAGTCCAGGATGCGGGCCGTGGCGAACGCCTTCTGGTCGGGGACCAGACCGGCGACGTTCGCGCCGTGGTTCAGTCCGGGCGCCGTGAAGACGTACGAGTCCTTCGCCCCCTTGCCCACGCGGAACCGCTCCGCTCCCCAGGGGTCGTTCTGGCCGTAGACGTAGAGCATGTGGCGGGCGTGGTGGGTCACCCAGGTGTCGACGTCCCGCATCACCCACGGCTGGAAGCGCATCGGGATCGAGCGCGGCACGAAGTTCCGGGGCGGCTGGTAGCCGTAGCGGACGTACTTCTTCTCGATGTACGGGAAGTGGATCGTCGGCGCGCCCAGCTGCGTACCCGCCTGGTAGTAGTACGGCGTGTACGGCTCCAGGCCCTGGTCGGTGTAGAACGAGAAGCCGGAGATGGTGTCGACCGAGTTCCAGATCTCGTCGTCGGTCGCGGTGGCCGCGTTCGCCGGGACGGTGTCGCAGTCGGAGAGCAGGCTGTACTGCCAGAAGCCCCAGACGTAGTCCAGGACGACGGCCTCGTAGGCGCGGTCCAGGCTGCCGACGGTGGTGAAGGTGTAGCCGTTCTCGGCCGCGTACGCCGCGTACTTCTTCTCCAGGGGCTCCCGGCGCACCAGCGCCTCGCGCTGCACCGCGTTCAGCCGGTCGCGGCACTCCTTGGTGCCGACCCGGGTGAAGAAGCGGTCGTAGGCGGAGTCCTCGTCGTTGACGACGTCGTTGGGGGCGACGTAGGCCACCACGCCGTCCATGTCCTTCGGGTAGAAGCGCTCGTAGTACGTGGCGGTCATGCCGCCCTTCGAGCCGCCCGTCGCGATCCAGTTCCTGGGGTAGATCGCCTTCAGCGCCCCGAAGATACGGTGCTGGTCGCTCGCCGCCTGCCAGATGTCCAGCTTGGACCAGTCGGCCGGGCTCGGGCGGGACGGGGTGAAGAAGCGGTACTCCATGGAAACCTGGTTGCCGTCCACGATCTGGGTGGGTTCACGGCGGCCGGGGTTGGTGGAGACGTTGTAGCCGCCGGTGTAGAAGACGGTGGGGCGGTCCACTCCCTTGTGCAGCACGGTGATCCGCTGCTGGAAGGTCCCCTTCGAGGGATCCCTGTGGTCGACCGGCTGGGTGTAGTTCAGGACGAAGAAGCGGTAGCCGGGGTAGGGCTTCTCCTCGATCAGGCTCATCCCCGGTACGGCGAGCAGCTGGTCCTTGATGTCGGTGCTGTCGGTGCCGGTGCTGTTGGTGCCGGTGGCCTCCGGCTGGGCGGCGGTGGCCGCACCGGCCGTGCTCAGTGTGCCTATGAGCACCGTGAGCGCCAGCAGCCATCTGAGCGCCTTGCGCATGCACTCTCCCCTGTGGATACGGATGTCGCCGGAAGCTAACCGAGCAACAGGCGTCCACACCAGGGGAGTTCAAGAATTTCCTGTGCGAAGTCCAGGAGCTAGCAAAGAATCCAGCCGGAGCTGACGGCCCCCCGCTCCACCGACCCCTTGATCCACACGCACCGGTGTCCCGCGTGCACGGTGACCGGACCGGCGTGGTGGGAGTACCGCCCCTTGTCGACGACGGGGCGGTTGCCGCGGGCCTGGACACTGACCGACATGGGGCGCTTGGCGGAGGAGGACTCGGTGGGGAAGGTGACGGCGCAGACGTAGCCGTCACGCTTGTAGACGTGCACGACACCCGTGGAGAACGGCAGGTCCTTGACCTTGCGCCCCGCGCAGTACGAGGCGGCCTGCGCGCTCCCCGGCGCCGCCAGCGCGAGCAGTCCGGACGCGGTCAGCACGGCCATGCCGAGCGCCATCCGCCGACGTATCGCACCAGTGTCCACTGCAACCCCTCCCCCATCGCCGCCAACGAACGTACTGATGTACGGACGCATGACGTACGTCGGATGGTTGCACGCCCACCACCCCCACCCATCAGGCCGCCAAAGACTCGCCCTCCCCCACAAAGGCCCGCCACAGCTCCGCGTACCC